>CABUAL010000214.1 GCA_902489515.1 uncultured Collinsella sp.
TCACACGTCCCGGCTCGCCCGAGCATTCGTACACGTAATACGCCGCACCCGGGTCCTTGAGCATCAGACCATCGGCAATGGCTCCGCGCAGAGCATCGTTGCCGCTCAGGATGCTGCCCATTGCAGGCAGCGCCTCGAGCACGCGGTCCTGAGCCGGGCGGATGCAGGGAAACGGAAGTGCTTTCATGGGCGGTCCTAACGCACGAGTCGGTTTGTTCGCGGCTTATTATGCCCCAACTTGGCCGCTCGCGTCCCAGAGCACGTTATCGGCGAGCGCGATTAGCACCTGCTGACAACGAACGATATCGGCGTGGGGCACATATTCGTTGGGCTTGTGCGCGAGCGCGAGCGACCCGGGACCGTAGCTCATGCAATTGCGGTTACCTGTCTTGCCGGCAATGACGGCGGTGTCGGTGTAGCCGGTAAAGAAGCCGACGGTCGTGTCCGCGTCCGTCACGTCATCGGCGGCACGCTTGAGCGCTGCTAGAAGGGGAGAGTTCGGGTCGCGCTCGATGGCGGGGCGGTCGCCCGTCACGGTGTAGCTGCCATGGCAACCGGGAACGGCGGCTTCGGCGACGGCGATGGCCTGCTCTACCATGCGCGTCGCGGCGGCCGTATCGGTCGGAGGCGTCAGACGCATGTCGACCCAGACTTTGGCGCGGTCGGGTACGACGTAGGGGCGATATCCGCCCTCGATTTGGCCAAACGTGATGGTCGAAGGCCCCAGCTCATCGTGCGCGGGCAGCGCCATAAACGCGCGACGGAGCGAACACACGACCTCGGCCATGGCAGCGACGGCATCCGCGCCCTTCCAGGGCTGGCTCGCATGCGCCGTCACGCCAGTCATTTCAATCTCGAACCACGTACGCCCCTTGTGCGCCACCTGGATCTGTCCGTCGGTGGGCTCGGTGTCCAGCACCCATTCACGCGAGCCGACCCAGCCAGCATCGATCGTGGCCTCTGAGCCGCGCATAAAGTCCTCCTCGTCGACCGAGCAAATGAGTGAGAAGCCACGGCGGGGCAGCTTGCCTTCTGCCGCCACGCGCTCGAGCGTATGGACCAGTGCGGCAATGGCGCAGGCCAGGCCACCCTTCATATCGCAGGCACCGCGGCCATAGAGTTTATCGTTGCGCACGATCGCTCCGAGCGGCGGAATGTCCGCGTCCCAGCCATCGCCCAGTGTAACGGTATCCATATGGCAGATATAGACGAGCCGTGGCTCGTCGCTCAGTCCCGGCACGGTGACCATAAGGTTGCGGCGCCCGGGCAGCACCTCGAGTTCCTCAACCTGCACGGCATCGAGTACCGGATGGCTCAGCTGCGCCAACCGTTCCTCAACCAACGCTTTGATATAGCGTTCAATCTCGCCCTCATACGCACCTGGGTCGGAACTGTCGATCCGCACGAGCCCTTGCGTAAGCCGCCAGGCAAAATCTGTATCAACCATAGGCACCTCACAGATAGTTAGGTCAACATACAGATTGTATGCCAAGAAGCGGCTCGGTGCATTTAATGGAGCGCTCACAAAAACGGGGGCGCCTCTCGTGCGAAAGGCACCCCCGCGGGCATTCAATGTCAGTGACGGGCAGGCCACATGGGGAGCTGCCCGTCAGGTCAGTCGGCGCTACTTGATCACGCGCACGCGATACATCGACGGAATCTGCTTGAGCGCCTCGATGGTGCTGCTGTCTAGGTGTTCGTCGGTGTCGAACATGGTGTAGGCGTTCTCGCCGGCGGACTCGTTGGTCATACGCTGCACGTTGGCGTTGTCCTTGGCCAGGATGGCCGTGATCTGGCCGATCATGTTGGGCACGTTGGCATGCAGGCAGGCAATGCGGCTTGCAGCGCGCGCCTTGCCCATGCTGCAGGCGGGGTAGTTGACGCTGTGTGCGATGTTGCCGTTCTCCAGGTAATCCTTGAGCTCGCTGATGGCCATGTCGGCGCAGTTGGCCTCGGCCTCGCCGGTGCCGGCGCCCGAGTGCGTGGTGATAAACGTATTGGGCATCTTGACCGTCTTGGGCGTGGCGAAGTCGCAGCTAAACCAGCTGAGCTTGCCCTCGCGCAGGGCGGCGTCGACGGCGTCCTCGTCAATGATGGTTTCGCGCGCGTAGTTGATGAGCACGGCGTCCGGTGCCAGCAGGTTAATCTGCTCGGTGCTGATCATGCCGATGGTGTCGGCCTTGCTGGGCACGTGCACGGTGAGGTAGTCGCAGCCGCGGCAGAGATCCTCGAGCGTGCCCACGCGCTGCACCTCGCGGCTCAGCACCCACGCGTGCTCGACGGAAATGAACGGGTCGTAGCCGTAAACGTCCATGCCCAGGTCGACGCAGGCGTTGGCGACCTTGGAGCCCACGTTGCCCAGGCCGATGACGCCGATGCGCTTGCCCTTGAGCTCGCGGCCCACAAAGGCCTTCTTGGCCTTCTCGGCATCGACCTGAATCTCGGGGTCGTCGGCGTTGTCGCGCACCCAGTTCATCGATTGCACCACGCCGCGGCTCGAGAGCACCAGCATGCCTAGGACGAGCTCCTTGACGGCGTTGCTGTTGGCACCGGGGGAGTTAAAGACGACGACGCCCTTCTTGGCGTATTCCTCGACGGGGATGTTGTTGACGCCGGCACCGCAGCGGGCGATGGCGCGGATGCCCTCGGGCAGCTCGTAGCCGTGCAGGTCGGTCGAGCGCATCAGGATCGCGTCGGCCTCTTCGGCGGTGCTCACAAATTCGTAGCCCTCGCCAAACTCGACTTTGCCGTCCTTGGTAATGTCATCGATGGTTTTAATCTTGCGCATGGAAAACTCCTTAGCAGGTTTGGTTTAAACAGGTGGTTTGAAGTGGCTGGTCGGCCCGCGGGTTGCGGGCTAGTTAGATCGCGGGCTCAAACTATGCTGCGCTTCGAAGTCCTTCATGTACGAGGCCAGTGCCTGCACGTCTTCCATGGTCACGGCGTTGTAGACGCTTGCGCGCATGCCGCCCACCAGGCGATGGCCCTTGACGTTTTGAATCTGGTGCTCGGCCGCGCCTGCGACAAAGGCCGCGTCGAGTTCGGTGTCGCCGGAGCGGAAGGTAACGTTGGCGATGGAGTGGCTGTCGGCCTGCGTGGTGCCATGGAACAGCTCGCTGTGCTCGAGCAGGTCATAGAGCAGGTTGGCCTTGGCCCAGTTGCGTTCGGCCATGGCGGCAAGTCCGCCGGTCTGCTCAACCCAACGGAACACCTTGCCGCATACGTAGATGCCAAAGGTGTTGGGCGTGTTGAGCATGGAGCCCTTGGCGGCCTGGGTCTTAAGGTCCATGTACTGCGGCGTCTGCGCAAAGGCGGGGCCATCTGTGATGAGGTCGTCGCGCACGATGACCACGGTCA
>CABUAL010000215.1 GCA_902489515.1 uncultured Collinsella sp.
GGCCCGTGGGTTATACCCTAAGAGCAAACCACCCTTTTTAAGGGTGGTTCTGATTGTTGAACACATGGTCGCTACGTCCGCGCCCGGCTCAAACGGTCAGCAATCATCCGTGAACGGTATTTGTTCAAAAAAGAACAAAGATAAACAAATAGTTGTTGCAGTTACTGTTCGAATGTGTTCAAATAAACATGAACAGTGAAGAACCGCACATTCAGATGCCCGGACCTGAACGCGATTCAACACTTCCAAACAGAAACTACGCACCTGCGTATCTCTCAAGGAGGATGTCATGAGGGTTGTAATCGCTTCCGATGCCGACGGTATGTCGATGAAGGAGTCCATCAAGGAGATGCTCATCGCCGACGGTCACGAGGTCGTCGACTATTCCGAGACCCCTGCCGCGGACTTTGTCGATTCCGCGACCGCCGTCGCCAAGGACCTGCTGGAGCACAAGGATTCCCAGGGCTTCGCATTCGATAAGTACGGCGTCGGCTCCTATATGGCCGCCGTCAAGATCAAGGGCATGGTCGTCGCCAACATTTCCGACGAGCGTTCTGCCTACATGACCCGCGAGCACAACGGCTCGCGCATGGTCACCATGGGCCCGGGCGTTGTGGGCACCGAGGTCGCCAAGAAGATCGCCCGCGAGTTCCTGCGCGCCCAGTACGCCGGCGGCCGTCACCAGATCCGTGTCGACATGCTCAACAAGATGGCCTAACGAGAGCCACCGAGAACTCGAACTTCTACCTCAACTTGTGAATTCAGACGAAAGGACGTTCTGATGAAGAAGACCATCGCAATCGGTTGCGACCATATCGTTACGGACGAGAAGATCTATCTGGCCGACCGCCTGGAGCAGGCTGGCTACAAGGTGCTCGACTGCGGCACCTACAGCCACACCCGTACGCACTATCCCATCTACGGTAAGGCTGTGGGCGAGGCTGTTGCCAGCGGCAAGGCCGACTTTGGCGTGGCCCTGTGCGGCACCGGCATCGGCATCACCAACGCCGTCAACAAGGTTCCCGGCGCCCGCTGCGCCCTGGTTCGCGACATGACCTCTGCCCTGTATGCCCGTCGCGAGCTCAACGCCAACATCGTGGGCTTTGGCGGCAAGATCACCGGCGAGTTCCTGATGGCCGATATCATGCTTGCCTTCCTGGAGGAGCCCTACGACAAGACCCCCGAGCACGATGCCCTGATCGCCAAGATCGATGCCTGCAATAAGGCCGACGCCGAGGCTCAGGCTGACCCGCACTTCTTTGACGAGTTCCTGGAGAAGTGGGACCGCGGCGAATACCATGATTAGCGGGTATCCGGCGTAATTAACTAGTCCGTTGACGGCTCGCGTTTCTGTGAGGGGGCGCGGGCCGGTTTTCTATCAGCCCTATTGACTTGGCGGGCTGTCGTAAGAAAGGGAAGGCTCCTATGGAGTTTGTTCTTGATAACGGTTCTATCCGCGTGGCACTGAGCACGGCGGGCGGGTCGTTCACTTCTATTGCGGCCTACGGCCGTGAGTACCTGTGGCAGGGTGACCCGGCGGTCTGGTCGGGCCAGGCACCCATTTGTTTCCCGATCTGCGGCGGTCTTCGTGACGGTCGCGCAATGACCATGGGCGGCCGCGAGGTTAAGCTCGCCCGCCACGGCTTTGCGCGCAAACAGGAGTGGAAGCTCGAGGAGCAGAGCGACAACATGGTTGCGCTGAGCCTAAGCTCTGCCGACCATGCCGAGTTGCTCGAGCAGTACCCGTATCCGTTTAAGATCGTTGCTCGTTACACGATCGATTCGGAAAAGGTGGCCGTTTCGTACGAGGTGACCAATGAGGGCACCGAGGACATGCCGTTTTTTGTGGGCGGTCACCCCGGCTTTAAGTGCCCGCTCGACGAGGGCGAGTCCTATGACGACTACGAGCTCCGTTTTGAGCAGCGCGAGGCCGCCGAGCTCTGTACTGCCGTTCCCTCGACGGGCCTGATTGATGTTGAGCATCGCAGCAAGAACCCGATGGTTGGCCATGACCTGCCGCTGACCCACGAACTCTTTGACTTCGCGGAGACCATCTTTGACGTGCTCGAGAGCCGCGTGGTTACGCTGACCAAGAAGACCGAGGACAAGGGCGTGCGCCTGACGTTCCCCGATATGCCGTACCTGATTGTGTGGAGCAAGCCCGAGGGGGACTTTGTGGCCGTGGAACCGTGGGGCGGCCTGTCCACCTGCTCCGACGAGGACGATATTCTGGAGCACAAGCGCGGCTGCCTGGTGGCCAAGCCGGGGGAGACCGTTACCCGCGGCTTTGAGATCGAGATCCTTTAACGAGCTATCGTATGTTTGGGGCCGCGCGTGTCGTGCCCCGGAACAGGAGTTCAATATGATTCTGACCGTTACCATGAACCCGTCGATTGACACCCGTTATCAGCTCGACAAACTGATTATCGACGATGTTAACCGCGTAACGCCCGAAAAGACCGCCGGCGGTAAGGGCCTCAACGTGAGTCGCGTGCTTCTGCAGCTGGGCGACGACGTGCTCGCGACCGGTCTGCTGGGTGGCCACATGGGTGCCTATATGGCCGAGCTCATGGATGCCGATGGCGTCAAGAACGACTTTGTGCCCATCGCCGGTGAGACGCGCATTTGCCTGAATATTCTGCACGAGGGTAATCAGACCGAGCTTTTGGAGAGCGGCCCGCAGATCGCCCCGGCCGAGCTCGAGGCCTTTACGGCCAAGTTTGCCGAGCTCGCAGCGAAGGCGGACGTTGTGACGCTTTCGGGCTCGCTGCCGCGTGGTGTCGATGCCGGCTACTATGCCGAGCTCGTCAAGATCGCCGAGGAGGCGGGCGCCAAGGTGCTGCTCGACACCTCGGGTGCATCGCTGGAGGCCGCGCTGGAGTCCGACGCTAAGCCTGAGCTCGTAAAGCCCAACCTGACCGAGATCAACGGCCTGCTGGGTACGTCCTTTACGACCGATGATGTCGATGCCCTGCGCGAGGCGCTTGCCGCCGATGGCCGCTTTGCCGGTATTCCCTGGGTTGTCGTTTCGATGGGCGCTGCCGGTTCGGTGGGCTTCCATGAGGGCCGTGCGTTCCGCGCCAAGACGCCCGCGATTGCGGCTGTGAACGCGACGGGTTCCGGCGACTCGACCATCGCCGGCTTTGCGCATGCGATTGCTGCTGGTGCCGACGACGTCACGGTGCTCAAGACCGCCAATACCTGCGGCAAGCTTAACGCCATGGATCCCAAGACCGGCCACCTGGTCATGGATCGCTGGGACGAGGTCTACGACAGCGTTGAGGTCACGGAGCTTTAGGGTTACGGCGTTTTACAAACGCCGTAACCGGCCGACGC
>CABUAL010000216.1 GCA_902489515.1 uncultured Collinsella sp.
CCGCGCCTGTCTGTGGTCGCGCCTGGCGAGCCGCGTGTTCGTGGTACTCGGGCGCTTTGAGGCGCAGGATGCCGATGGGCTGTACGACGGCGTTTACGACATCGCTTGGGAGACCATCATCCGCCCCGGCGCCACCATCGCCATTACCGCCCGCGGCGTGACCGAGCAGCTGCGCAACACGCGCTTCTCGGCCCTGCGCGCCAAGGACGCGCTGTGCGACCGTCTGGCCGAGACCACAGGACGTCGCGCCGATGTCGACGCCGCCGATCCCGACGTTCACCTGCTGCTTTCGCTGCGTCAGCGCCGCGCGAGCATAAGCCTGGACCTTTCGGGCGACCCGCTGTTCAAGCGCCTGCCGCCCGCCGCGACCCGCGCCGGCGAGGGCACTCACGTGCTGCGCCCCGACTACGCCGCCCTGGTGCTGGCGCAGGCCGGCTGGACCGCACTGTGCGAGCGCGAGTTGACGGTCGACGATTACGAGGACGAAGCCCTTCCTACGCTGATCGACGCCTCGTGCGCCGGCGGCGGTCTGTTGTTGGAGGCCGTGAATATTCTGACCGACCGCGCCCCGGGCGCCGCACGCGAGCGCTGGGGCTTTGAGGGCTGGCAGCTACACGACGCCGCTCTGTGGGAGCAGCTGCTTGCCGAGGCGCGCGAGCGCGAGGCGGCAGCGCGCGAGCGCCAGGCACGCATCGTTGCCGTCCCGCCCGCAAGACCGCCGAGCGCATGGTTAAGTGTGCCGGCTACAAGCGCTTTGTCGATTTTTGCGCCGCCAAGTCCGCCACCGTGCTGGACCACGCAGGTGCCGTTGCCGGTGCCGCCCTGGTCGCGGACACGACCGAGACCCCGCTTTCGCTCATGCACGACGCCATGACGCTGATCGGCGAACTGCGCCGCGCGCCTGAGCTCACCGCCGCGCCGGTCGCCGCACTCACCCGCGACGGATTGCTGGCCCGCGCGCTCCACGCCGAGCCCGAGCACTCGATCGCCGTCATGCCCAATAACGAGGAGGCGGCTATTGAGGTTTGGCCCTCGCTCGACCACGCCGCCGCAGCATTCGAAGCTGCGACCAGTGCGGATGTCGAGGCCGAGGTTGCGGATGCCAACGAAGTCAACGATGAAGCCGCCGCTTCCGCCATGCCCGCGCCTGCCGCCACGCTCGACCTGGGCGACGGCAAGCCGCTGCCCGTGCTCATCCCGGAGTCCGAGCAGTTCGCCAATCGCCTGCGCAAGAATGCCCGTCTGCGCCGCAAGTGGGCCAAGCGCGAGGGCGTGAGCTGCTACCGCGTCTACGATGCCGACCTACCCGACTACTCCGCCGCCATCGACCTGTACGAGGGCTGCCCGCAGACGCCGGGGCGTTGGCTCGTCATCGCCGAATACGCCGCACCCAAGACCATCGATCCCGCGCTAGCCCAGGCCCGCATGCTCGACATCTTGGCTATCGCGCCGCGTATCCTAGATGTTCCGGCCGAGCATGTGCACGCCAAGGCCCGCATGCGTTCGCGCGGCGGCTCGCAGTACGGTAAGCAGGGCGCCGGCAAGGGCGGCTCGGGCGAGCGCGCCAACATCGCGCGCCGTCGCCTGCCGCTCATCGAAGAGGGCGGACTCACCTTTGCCGTCAACTTTGATGACTACCTGGATGTGGGCATCTTCCTGGATCACCGTGTCACCCGCAACCTGGTGCGCGAGCACGCCAAACAGGCGCGCCGCTTCCTCAACCTGTTCGCCTACACCGGTACCGCCACCTGCTATGCGGCAGACGGCGGCGTCGAGGAGACCGTGACGGTCGACCTCTCAAACACCTACCTGGACTGGGCCGAGCGCAACATGCGCCAGAACGGCTTTGTGGGCCCGCAGCATCATTTTGTGCGCGACGACGTGCTCGCCTGGATTCGCGACCAGCGCCAGACGCGCAACCGCTGGGACTTGATCTTTGTCGACCCGCCCACGTTCTCGAACTCATCCAAGATGGGCCGTCGCACCTGGGATGTCCAGCGCGACCACGTTGAGCTGCTGGCCGGCGTGTCGCGCCTGCTCACGCAGGGCGGCCATGCCATCTTTAGCTGCAACCTGCGCGGCTTCCGTCCCGAGACGCGCAAGCTCGCGCGTGCGGGCGTGATGTTGGAGGACATTACGGCACAGACCATCCCCGAGGACTTCGCGCGCAACCAAAAGGTGCACCACTGCTACATCGTGCGCCGCCTGCCCATCGAGGACGCTATGGCCGAGGCCGGCTTTAGTGCCGAGGAAATTGCCGAGCGCGTCGAGGAGCTGCGCAACCCCGAGGCCCGCAAGCCCCGCGCGGTAGCGCCTGGCCACGGGCACGCCGACAACGGCAAGCCGCACGGCGAAAGCAAGCCGCACGGCAACGGCAACCCCTCCCCCGCCGGCAAACCCAAAAAGAAGAAGTTCTACGCCAGCAAGCCCAAGGGCAAATAACAAAGTTGCGGTGGAATAGTTCCTAAAAATGCCTGGTAGAGGCAAATACAGGAACTATTTCACCGCAACTCATAGTGGGATGGCGGACGCCGTCCTAGCCTTGGGTGACCAATCGGTAGCCAATGCCTACGTGGGTTTGAATGTAGCGCGGGTGCGCGGGGTCAGACTCGATCTTTTTGCGCAGCGTACCCATAAAGACGCGCAGGCTCGCCAGGTCGCTCTTAGTTGCCGTGCCCCAAATCTCGTGCAGGATAAACTGGTGCGTCAGTACCTTGTCGGCGTTGTGTGCCAGCAGGCACAGGAGCTTATACTCGATCGGCGTCAGATGCAGTTCCTCGCCATCCATCGTGGCGATGCCGGCATCAAAATCGATATGCAGCTCACCGGTATCGAACGAGCCCTCGGAGACAACGCCGCCCGTCTGCGCATACGAAAGGCGCCTGAGCGTCGTGCGAATGCGCGCGAGCAGTTCCTCGACCGAAAACGGCTTGGTCAGATAGTCGTCGGCGCCGGCATCGAGCGCGCGGATTTTGTCCGCGTCCTCGCTGCGCGCCGAGACCACGATAATCGGCATGCCCGACCGTGCGCGCACCGACTCCACCACCTTGACGCCGTCCATATCGGGCAGGCCCAGATCGAGCAGCACAATGCTCGGCGTCTGCGACGAGGCGGCGGCGATAGCGGCATGGGCGGTCTCCACAGCCATATGGCGCAAGCCGTGCGCCTCGAGCGCGGCAACAATAAGATTGCGGACGGCGGGGTCGTCCTCAACGACCAAGATGAGCGGTTTTACGGCAGAGTTCGGCACAGCGCTACTCCTTATCAAACGAAACGTCGGCGGCAGGAAGCTCAATCGTAAAGACCGAGCCGTGCGGGTCCGCCGCGG
>CABUAL010000217.1 GCA_902489515.1 uncultured Collinsella sp.
AAGAGCCGGCTCGCTCACGGTAAGGTCCGTGTTGCTCGCCCTCGCTCGTCTGGAAGACGAGGACGGCTTTTTTGCCCTAGCCCACCAACTCGAGGAAGAGATCGGGGCTGACGCGCTCGAGAACTCTCCTTGGTATCTGCTCGCCCGCACAATCCTATTGTTCAAAACGAACAAGATGCGCCCGGCGACACGCGCGCTGCGTGAGTTTGCCAACCGTTGCGAGGGCGGCGCGTTCTTCTTGCTGAACCCCATGTACCAGACGCCGTACCTTCCCTGCCGGCCCGAGCCGCGCGATCCCTGGGATCTTTCGCACCAGGCCGTTTGGGAAGCGGACGGTATTATCTCGGACACTCCCGACTTTGCCCCCTGGGCCAATGCCTGTGAAGACGTGTCACAGCTTGCCCAGGAATTTGCGCGCCGCTACGGTTTTTAGTGACGCACTCGACCCGACCATGTCGTTTACGTTAGGAACGGTTTCATGAACCTCCGCTCATCTCTCGCCTGTACCTCGAGCGATATCGCTCGCTGGGGACTGCGCTCTGTCCTCAAACGCCAGGGCGGCGTACTCCCCGGCCGCATCGCCATGAAGATCGATCCCGAGTTGCTGAGCGACCTCGCTGGCCTTGTCGACCGCAGCGTGGTGATTACGGGTACTAATGGCAAGACCACCACCTCCAACCTCATCGCCGACGCCGTTGCCGCCAGCGGCGCCACCGTGGTATGCAACCGCGCCGGCAACAACATGGAGCCGGGCGTGGTGGGCGCACTGCTCGAAGCGCGCAGCGGCCTCAAGCGAGCCGGTGGCGGCAAGCGCGTGGGCGTTTTTGAGTGCGATGAGCTTTACACCGTACGCGTCCTGCCCAAGCTCAAGCCGACGTACTTCGTGCTGCTCAACCTGTTCCGCGACCAGCTAGACCGCTACGGCGAGATCGATCACACCCAGGAGGTCATCGCCCATGCGTTGGAGCTCTCGCCGACAACAACGCTTATCTACAACGCCGACGACCCGCTGTGCGCCTCGATTGCCGCGCGCGTTCCCAACGCGAGTATTGCCTTTGGCATCGACGGCGCCACCAACACCGAGTCCGACCGTATTAGCGACTCACGTTTTTGCTCACAGTGCAACGCGCCGCTGGAGTATGACTACGTGCAATACGGCCAGCTCGGCGCCTACCATTGCCCCTCGTGCGGCTGGGCCCGCCCTGCGCTTGTCCGTCGCGTGACGGGCGTGGAGCTCGGCTGCGACGGCTATGGTTTTGACCTGGTGTTTGGATCTGATTCCAGCGCGCCAGCCGCACACATCGTCACGCGTTACAACGGCCTGTACATGGTCTACAACGTTGCCGCCGCCTTCTTTGCGGCGCGCGAGCTGGGCGTAGACGCGTCGCATCTGCAGCCCACGCTCGATGCCTATGTCCCCGCCGGCGGACGCATGGGCCGCTGGGAGATCGCCGGCCGTACCGTCGAGGCAAACCTGGCCAAAAATCCCGTAGGCTTCGATCGACAAATCCAGTCCATCAAGACGGCAGGCGGCAGACTCTGCGCTTTCTTCCTCAACGACAACGACGCCGACGGCCACGATGTATCGTGGATCTACGACGTCGACTTTGAGCGCATCGCCGACACGCCGGGTCTTGTCGCCTTTGCCGGAGGCACGCGCGCGCACGACATGCAGGTGCGCCTCAAGTACGCCGGCATCGATGCCGCGATTATCTCGGACGTCGCGCAGGCAATTGGCGCCGTGGCAGACGAGGCCGCCGATGACACCTTCTACGCCGTCGCCAACTACACGGCCTTCCCGCCGCTGGTCAAAGAACTCGACGGGCTGAAAGGCGCCACCGCCGACGCTGTTGCTGGGCGCGCCGTAGCCCGTGCCGACGGCAGCGCTCTTCCTGTCGGTATCGCGCCAGTCGAGCTTTCGCGCCCGCTGCGCATCGTCTACCTGTATCCCGATGCCCTTAACCTCTACGGCGACGGCGGCAACGTCATCGCCCTCGAGCGCCGCTGCGCCTGGCGTGGCATTCCCGTGCGCGTGGACGAGGTCCGTATGGGCGAAACGCTTGATTTGACCGATGCCGATATCGTCATGATGGGTGGCGGCTCCGACCGCGACCAGCTAGCCGTGGCACACGAGCTGCTCGCCCAAAAAGACAAGGTCGCGGCCTATGTTGAGGATGGCGGCTCACTGCTTGCCATCTGTGGCAGCTATCAGCTACTCGGCCGTTCGTACTATATGGGCGAAAATCGCATCGAGGGCCTGGGCGTCATTGCCGCCGAAACCGTACGTGGCTCCGATCGCCTGATCGGCAACGTAGCCGTCAAAACCGATCTGGCACCTGAGCCCTTTGTGGGATTCGAGAACCATGGAGGTCGCACCCTGCTCGACGCGGAGGCAACGCCGCTCGGAACGTCCGTCGTCGCGGGCACCGGCAACAACGGCGACGATGGCCTTGAGGGTCTGATCTACAAGGGCGTCATCGGCACGTACCTGCACGGGCCGGCGCTGCCCAAAAACCCCGAACTCGCCGACTGGCTGATCGCCCATGCCCTCGAGCGCCGCGGCGATGCGCAGGCCACGGCCCTGCTGCCGCTCAAAACCCTCGACGACACCTACGAGCACGCCGCCCACGACGCCGCCATGAAGCTCCTCCCCTAACGCCCCAACCGCCACAAAGGGATAGACACCTTTGTGGCGGTTTGACCCGTCCCAGCGGTTTGTCTCAATCTGTAACATCTAGACCGTTAAAAGTCGTCTTACTGTTACAGAATGAGATGTTCGTCCCGACGCCTGCCTTTTGTCTCGATCTGTAACACATAGAGCCGATTTATCAGCCCAGATGTTACAGGTTGAGATGTTTGAAGATCGGGATAGAGAGCCAGCTCCTATGTGGTGGTTTTTCAGTTTGCCAACGATATGTGAACGGCTAAAAAAGTCTGCTATACTCTTTCCCGCTGTCCCCATCGTCTAGCGGCCAAGGACGCCACCCTTTCAAGGTGGATATCGCGGGTTCGAATCCCGCTGGGGGCACCATTTCAATTAAGAAGCCCGTTACCCCCGCGGTAACGGGCTTTTTGCTACCCATGCGCCGGGATTCGAACCCGGCAGGGTGCGGATCCCGGCATCATCGCAAGGCCTGTGGTCAAAAAATGGCAAATATGAGTACTGTTACCATTTTAGCTACAGCGATTTCATGCCATCAGAAGGCGATTTAGACGCCAGGGGGGTAGCGCGCAGAGATGTGGTGTAAGAGGCGGGGCATGACCCGCCTCCGCCCTTTCTTGAAAGGGAGGGGACACCGCCTAGAATTCGTCGTTGGAGTAATGAAG
>CABUAL010000218.1 GCA_902489515.1 uncultured Collinsella sp.
CGCAGTATTTGCGATAAATCATGTACAACATGTACGCCACAAACCACGTTTTTGTATGGGGTCCCGGTCTCCACAATTTCCGTCAAGCTTTTGGTTAGATTTTGGTCAGTTGGCGTAAGGGTGGAAGGCCAAAAGATTGCTGGCGAAAAAAGCTCAGAGAAAGTGCTGGTAGGGGAGTTGTTGAGCTTTTCGACAGCTTTTGAGCAAAAGAAACTTTGTGGCTATTGCCGGCGATTGCGTTGTCGCGGTCATGGCGGTGCGGGATGCTGGTCGTAAGCGTCGAATGCTCCGACTTTGGAGGCCAACATGGACCTGTTTCTTGAGACTCCACAGCAACAAGCTAAGCGCATGCTGCGTCAGCAGCAACGACTCATGGAGATGCAAATGCAAGGGGCGGCAGCCCAGCCCTTTGCGCAAAATGTCGTGCCCGCTGCTGTACCTGCAGCTGTGCCCGGGTGTGAATCGGCGCCAGAGGCCTATTCCGTACAGCAAGATTCATATGCGCAGGAGCTTGCGTTCGACAAGCGTCGTGCGCGTCGTCGCCGTGTGGGCCAGCGCTTGCGCACATTGGCGATGATCGTGCTCATCCCGCTGGGGCTTGCGGTCATCTTTCTGGCGTCGTATGCCCTCACGTGCATCCTCAACGGCGCATCGCCCAACGAGGTGCTCCAACATCTAGCGGCTCTCGGCCAGCGCCTAGGCGATGTCGTAGCAACCATTCGCGCCGGCTGGGAGAGTTAGCGTTTGTCACGTTAGGACTTCTGGGGTGTAGGGATTATCGCCATGAGTAGAATCCTCGCATCCTGGGAATCCTGTCATGCGACTGAATAGTATTATTGATGATGAATAATAATAGAAAATGCCATGTTAAGGTACTTAACGACATCCTTGGAGGATCTGGCGTCGTCGCCTTCGGAGCGGAGTTATCAAGAGATGGTCTGCGCATACAGCCAATACAAAAAGGAGGTGCTCGGTTGAATCTGACCTTTGAGGGATTCTTAAAAGGCTATTGCCGAGAGCTATCCGGACAGCAGTCGCTCAGTTTTAGAAAACTGGTTAAGCAAGCGACGACGGTTGCGCCGCGCGTGGCGGAGCCCCTGTTTTTGCTCGCTTTGGCACAGGGTAAAGCCGAATACGTTCTGGGTTTATCCGAGGGTTCGTGGATGGAAGAGGGTTACCGAGGCGTTTTGTCCTTGTACGCCCAAACGGGTAGCCTGGCATCTCTATGCGCCGAGGACAAACTTCCTAATCGTTATGCCAACGTTTGGCGTGCGTATAGAGCGGTGAAGGAAAAGCCAGTGGCGGACAGAAGAATCAACGCCCTGATGCGAAAAAGAACGTTGGGAGCGCTAGAGGAATCGGGTGTAACGCGCTACGGTCTCTGCTGCGATTTGAATCTGAATAAGGGAAACGTGTACGCATATTTAGCCGGTGATGACTCAAAGGTGAGCAGGGAGACGGCGCGCCGCATTATGGAATATGCGGAGGAGAGGGGCGCCCAAGAAGGGGCCGGGCGCCCGGTGCGTATGGCGGGGTAAGATTGATCGCGGTTTTGATTGGTGCTCGATTGGGTTTGTTGGGCGGAGTTTATGTCTGCTATTGATATTGTGCTTGTTGTGATCGCCTTGGTGGCGGTGGGGGTTGCTGTGGCTTGCGCCCTCCAGCTCAAGAGCCTGCGTGCCGAGTTGCGGGAGCGTGGCGACAGTAGCGCGGAAACGCTGGCAGCACTCGAGCAGGCCAACAACGCGCTCGATGCCCTGAACGTCGCGCTGGCCGAAACTCGCCGCACAGCCAATGCCATCGCGCAGCAGCAGACGACAGATGCGGCCGTGGAGCAGCAACGTTACCTGACCATCGCACGTGAGTTTTCGCAAGCTGGTGACCGGATGGATGACCTGCGCCGCGAGACGGCCCAACAGCTCGGTGCCAACCGCGAGGGTATCGAGCATCGCCTGGACAAGGTGCGCGAAACGGTCGATGCTCAGCTGGGCGCCATCCGCAAAGACAACAACGTGCAGCTCGATCAAATGCGTGCGACGGTGGACGAGAAGCTCTCCCGCACGCTCAACGACCGACTGTCGGCATCGTTTAAGCAGGTGAGCGACCAGCTCGAGGCCGTGTACAAGGGCCTGGGCGACATGCAGTCCATCGCCACCGGCGTGGGCGACCTTAAGCGCGTGCTGGGCAACGTGAAGGCGCGTGGCATTTTGGGCGAGGTGCAGCTGGGTGCAATTCTGGCGGACATCCTTACGCCCGACCAGTATCTGGAAAACGTCGCCACCAAGCCCGGCGCCTCGGAGCGCGTTGAGTTTGCCGTCAAGCTGCCGGTGGACGAGGGCGACCCCGTGCTGCTGCCGATTGACTCCAAGTTTCCGGGCGACGCGTACGAGCACTTGCTCGACGCGCAGGAGTCGGGCGATGCGGAGACCGTGGCGGCTGCGCGCAAGACGCTCGACACCATGGTCAAGCGCGAGGCCAAGGACATCTGCGAAAAGTACCTGAGTGTGCCGGCAACGACCAACTTTGGCATCATGTTCGTGCCGTTTGAGGGACTGTACGCCGAGGTCGTCAGTCGCCCCGGGCTTATCGAGACCCTGGGCCGCGACTATCACGTCAACGTTGCCGGTCCCAGCACCATGGCGGCCATCCTCAACAGTCTGCAGATGAGCTACCAGACGTTTAGGCTGCAAAAACGCACCGACGATGTACTGCGAGTGCTCTCCGCCGTCAAGGCCGAGCTGCCGCGCTATCAAAAGGCGCTGCGCCGCGCCCAGCAGCAGATCGAGACCGCGGGTAAAACGGTCGAGGGCATTATCACCACGCGCACCAACGTCATGGAGCGCAAACTCAAGGATATCGACGCGCTGGAAGACGCCGACCAAGCCGATGAGATCTTGGGACTCACGCCCGCGGGCCTTTCCACAGACCAAGAAGACGAGGACTAATTGCAACAAGGCAGCGGGGCACCGGCGCAAACGCGGGCACCCCGCTGCCTTTCACATCGCGCTTGCCTGAAGTGCGCTTTAGTGTGCAACAATGGCGTTTCGCCCTATCAGACGCGAAAGGAAGCCCATGTCTCAGAGAAACACCAGTCCGCTGAAACGCTCCACCGTGCGCCGCACGCTGCAGCGGTTTTGGGGTGTCACGCGCACGCAGCCGCTGATTGTCTTTCTCTCGGTGTTCTCGTCGGCGGGCTACATCTTTTTGCTGACGTTTGCCAATACCTATGTGATGGCCCTCATTGTCGACCGCGTTCAAGCCGGTCCCGTGGCGGGATGCACACCAGGATCACGGTAAACGTCGGCACCACCGGGGCGAG
>CABUAL010000219.1 GCA_902489515.1 uncultured Collinsella sp.
GCGTCTACGAGGCGAAAAGGCAGCCGCTTCGATCGCACGATCGAGCCGCATGCGCATATCATCTGCACCTCGTGCAGCCGCGTCATCGACGTACCACTCCCCTTCGATGCCCAGCTCGACGCCAAGGCATCCGAGCAAATCGGCTGGCACGTCACGTCGCACTACACCATCTTCGAGGGTCTCTGCCCCGACTGCCGGTAGATGTTTGGGACATGCCTACTCAGCAAGTAGACAACGCAGCTCTTCTTCGACCGTGCGCACGTAGCGGACACGGTCATTGACACCGCGCATGCTGGGATTGCAGCTCTCCATCAGATAGGGATGGCCCACCACGTTGAGCATGTCGCGATCGTTTTCGTTATCGCCAAACGCCATCATTTCGTTAGGTGAGATCCCCAGCGCACAACCATAATCGGCAAGCGCGGACCCCTTGCCCGAATCAAAGCCGATAAAGTCGGTCCATTCGGTTCCCGACGTCATCACATCGACCCGGTCGCTAAAGCGACGCACAAAATACTCCAGCGCCGCCGGCTGCTCCGCCTCGGGCGTCTGGAAGGCAATCTTAATGACATCCTCGTCAATGTCTTCGGGACGGTCGACTACCGCCACATCACAATGGACCTCATAACGCAGGTGGTCAACAAACGCATCGTTGCTGCTCATGGTGTAGAGGTGTCCCTCGCACGAAAGGGTCACGTCGGCATGGGGGTACGCAACCACGGCATTCGCGATATCCATGGCCAGGCCACGCTCCATAGAACGCTTGACCACGGCACGCCCCTCGCTCATGACCAGGGCTCCGTTTTCGCATACATAGGCGAGTTCATCGGCCACCGGGGCAAACAGGTAGCGCAGGCTCGCATATTGACGGCCACTCGCCGGCATAAACACGATACCGCGACGATGCAGCTCATCGATAAGCTCAAAGGCCTCGGAACGCGGCTCGCGCTCCCCCGGATGCAGCAACGTGCCGTCCAAATCGCATGCAATCAGCTTGATTCCCTCAAGACCCATATGCTTCCCCCAAAGCCTCCTATCAACAGCAAGACGGACCTTGATCGGTCACCCCTCAAAGCCCGTCTTGCGCATACGCGCGCTTAGTCGCGCGTCTTTTTAACGATGGTAAAGTCCGGAGCCATGCTCACGACAACATCGGCCGCGCTCGACGCAAAGCGTCGGCCCGCATCGAGCTCGCGCGAAACGATCGAGATTCGAGCTCCCTCGACGCCGCGAAGCATACGGCCCAAAACCGGCTGCACCGGCGTATACATGCGCACGGTATGCTCGTCCGAGTCGCCCCGGAAGAGCGGCGCATGCATGTTGCCGATCTCCCAGCACGCATGCGCGAGCGCAATCGGATCCATGCGGTCGACTTCGACCAAATAAACCTCGGCGCTGCGTAGGCGCACGACAACCGCCACGGGCACCATGCCCGAACGGTCGATGGCGAGCACGTCGCCATCGACAAGACGACCGCCGTCGGCAGCATCCAGCCGAGCATCGATCGTGCGCCCCAGCTCCGTCACGCCCACAAACGCGCATACATCGGCCTGGCCCCAATCGAGCAGTAGCTCGTCAACTTCAAAGACGCCGCCCAACTTCCGGCGAAGCAGGAGTTCATAGGACGGATCGTTGAGATTTCCGAGGCACGCTGTCGAAACCAGATTTGCAGGCATAGCCTAGTCCTCGACCTCGACGAGCTCGATATCAAAGTTGAGGTCCTTGCCGGCCAGCTCGTGGTTGGCGTCGAGCGTCACAGCCTCGGGCGTCACGTCAATGACCACGGCGGGGACGGGCATACCGCTCGGCGTGGACAGGAAGAGCTTCATGCCCTTCTCGATCTGCTCGATGTTGGGAACCTGCTCGGCCGGGAAGGTCAGAACCATCTCGGGATTGTGCTCGCCGTAGGCATCGGCAGCAGGAATGTGCACGGTCTTCTTCTCGCCCACCTGCATGTCGACCACGGCGGCGTCGAAGCCCTTGATCATCTGGCCGGCGCCGCAGGTGAACTCCAGCGGTTCGCCGCGATCGTAGGAGCTATCGAACTGCGTGCCGTCGTCGAGCGTGCCGCGATAATGGGTCTTGACCTTCTTGCCCTGGTTGGACATGGTAACCTCCGTGATAAGGGCGGCGCACAACGCGGGCCGCCATGAACATATGGCGCTAACTATACCCTAGTCATACAATTCAAAGACAGTTTGCAAAGAAACGCTGCAACCGGAGGAACCATGGCATATCCCGTATTTGACCTACACTGCGACACCGCCGACCGCATCGGCTGGGCCACGCTCGATCTCGACCTGCGCTTTACCGCCGGTACCGACGGTTATTTCCCCGGCGACGAAACGCATCCGCAAGATTTCGACCTCATCGAGGGCAACGCCTGCGCCATCTCGCTCGCAAAGATCGGCAACACGCCGTGGGCACAGTGCTTCGCCACGTTTGTCCCCGACGAGATTCCCACCGCCCACGCCGCGCGCTTCCAGGCGCAAATCATGGCGCATATGAGCGGCCAGGCAATGCTCAACCACGACCGCATGGTCAACGTACGCAGCGCCGCCGACATTCGCCCTGCGCTCAAAGACGGCAAGGTCGCCTGCATCCACACCATCGAAAACGCCACGTTCTTTGCCGAGGACCCCGCGTTGATCGAGGTGCTTAAGAGCCTGGGTGTGCTTATGTCGTCACTCAGCTGGAACGCGCAGGGACCGCTCGCGAGCGGCCACGACACCCACGCCGGCCTCACCGCCGCCGGCATCGAGGCGCTTACGCAGATGGAGCACGCCGGCATGGTACTCGACGTCTCCCACCTCAACGATGAGTGCTTTGACGAGGTCGCCGCCCGCGCCACGCGTCCCTTCGTCGCCAGCCACTCCAACTCCCGTGCGGTTTGCGGCGCCAAACGCAACCTTACCGACGACCAGTTCCGTACCATTCGCGACATGGGTGGCATCGTCGGCCTCAACTACTGCAGCGAGTTCCTTTCCAACGACGCAACCGACAAGACCGCCGCAGACGTCACCTTCGACCAGCTGGCGGCACATATCGAGCACTGGCTCGACCTGGGCGGCGAGGACGTCATCGCGCTCGGCGGCGACTGGGACGGCGCCACTGTGCCCGCTTTCCTCTCCGATGCCAGCAAGATGCCCGAGTTCCAGAACATGCTTTCCAAGCATTTTGGCAAGACCGTGATGCAAAAGCTCTGCAGCGACAACGCGCTTGCCTTCTTCGAGCGTTATTAATTTCACATCCCTTGAGCGGGCCGGCATGACGAACGGTCGA
>CABUAL010000220.1 GCA_902489515.1 uncultured Collinsella sp.
AAAGGCAATGCGCGCCTCGGCGACCCGCCGCGAGCACGTGCGTGCGGTTGCCAGCGCGATTGCCGTGGTGTGTGTTGTCGTGGCAGTTGCCTATACCGGTGCGATCGTGATGCTCAAACTGCGTCGCCCCAAGCCCAAGCCGCTCTTCCAGGACGATTACTTCCGCGATGTGCCCTCGGCCGACCATCCTGCCGTGCTGGCGGCCCTCATGGCCTGGAATGATGTGCCCGACCAGGCATATATCGCCACGCTTATGAAGCTTACCGACGATCGTGTGATCAAGCTGGAAGAGGCGACCGAGACCAAGAAGAAGGGTCTGCTCCGTCGCGAAAAAGAGGAACAGACGTATCGCATCACCGTGACCGACGAGGCCTGGAAGGCTGCCAAGAAGGACGGCATCGATCGCGACGTGCTCAAGGTCTTCTTTGCCGGCGTTAAGCCCGACAAGGACGGCGTCCGTTCACGCACGTTTAGTGAGCTGGAAGATTACGCCAGCGAGCGCACCGAATCTGTTGGCGACAAGCTCGAGGACTATCAGAGCACAGTTAAGGCTAAGCTGGAGGCGCGCGAGCTTATTGCATCGGATGGCACTATCGCGATGGTGGCCGGCCTGGTTCTTGGCATCATCATTGTCTTTGGCATTTTGGGCTCTCTGTTCTATACCGACTTTGCGGACGCCAACGTCGGTGCCGCTATGATCTCGATCCCCGTCACGATTGTGGGCTTTGTCCTGAGCTGCACCTTCCGCCGTTACACGCCGGAGGGCGCCGAGGTGGCGGCTCGCTGCAAGGCGCTCAAGCATTGGCTCGAGGACTTTACGCGCCTGAAGGAGGCCATCCCCAGCGACCTGATCTTGTGGAACAAACTGCTGGTGATGGGCGTTGCCCTGGGCGTTTCGAAAGAAGTGCTGCGACAGCTGGCCGAGGCCGTGCCTGCGGACCTGCGCAACAGCGACGATTTCTACGACAACTACCCCTGCTACTGGTGGTATTACCATCACTACGGCAACGAGTCTCCGCTCGATTCGTTTAACGATGTGTATCACGAGACCATCCGCGAGCTGGCTTCGAGTTCCGATAGCTCGAGCGGCGGTAGCGGCGGCGGCTTTTCCGGTGGCGGCGGTGGCGGCGTCGGCGGAGGCGGCGGCGGAACGTTCTAGCGAGCGCTTGCTTTGGGGTGGATCTTTCTGGGCGGTTGCCAGGGAAGATCCACCCCATTTTTGTGCATCGAAACGGGCTAAACTTTCCGTTGAGGACTTTCGCGCAAGGGGCAGTGGACAAAAAATGCCAAATATGAGTACTGTTGCTGCGTTGGTCACATATGTTTGCACATAATAACGGGCTCCTAATGAGAGTACTTCTCGTTAGGAGCCCATTTTATTGAACATTTGGGGAGCTACGTCAGCTCGCGCAGCTGGTCGTCGTGCCTGCAAGCATCAAAAATGCCCCAAATCGCTGCTACTAAAAAGGTAACAGTACTCATATTTGATGTTTTTTGACCACGGCTATCTACAAACCCCCTAGGCCACTCATTGGGGACAGACTTAAATGACCAGGTGTGGCTGCCGAGGCTAGGCTGTTAGGTCGAGTTCGTAGAGGAAGCTTTCGCGCGGCATGTCGTGGCGGCGCTCTTCGCGGTTGGCGCGGTGCGTGGCCGTGCGCTTAAAGCCGTGCAGCTCGTAGAACTTCCACGAGCAGTTGGAGTCGGTGTACAGGTGCGCCCTCGTCGCTCCAAGCGAGGACAGGTGCGAGACGGCGGCATCGAGCAGAACCGTGCCAACGCCCAGACCATGGACATCGCGATCCACGGCAAGCAGCGTGACCTCGTTGTCGTGCGGCAACGGGCTGCTCTCGAGCAGGCGGTTGTTGGTTCGGATGGTTGCGCGCACAAACGATAGATACTCGGCGCAAGCATCGGGCTCCAGCTCGCGCATTTGCGATAGCAGCGCGCGTTCGGTATCCATCCAATGCTCCTTAACGGTGGCGCCGGAGCTTTGTCCCGCACGCGCGAGCGAAATGCCGCGCGCCTGACCGTCGATTACGGCAACCTGCGAAAACGTCGACGACGAAAGACAATAGGCGAGGTCGCACGCGGCCTCAAGGCGGTTGTACTCATCGTTATCCGAATTGTTATGCCAAAGCTGCTGCAGAATCAGCGCGATGGCGTCGAAGTCTTCGGTATCAAACGGTCGGTAGAGAACCCGCGAGACCATGGTGCCTCTTTCTTTTGCGGATGCATATCGAGCACAGTTCTACCACGCTATTGGTATCTAATTATGGTGCCCCTGTGTTCCATGAACTCACCGTGCCCGGTGCCGTGCCCATCCCCTCCGCTCGCAAACTTTTTCTGCACATGCGCCCGTTGCGGGGTGCAACGTCGCGCTCGATGCGCTACATTGAATCAGTATTTTCAATGCCGCTGCGCGAGCGCTGCAGATCGACGTATCACCGGCTCACAGAGCACGGCGGCGTACCAGACAGGAGGACTGCATGGGATCTGATGTGAAGATCGCACGCGCGTTGATCTCGGTTACCGATAAGACGGGCGTCGTCGATTTCGCACGGACGCTGGTCGATGACTTTGGCGTCGAGATCATCTCTACGGGCGGCACGGCTCGTGCCATCGAGGATGCGGGCGTTCCCGTAACCCCCATCGAGGAGTTCACGGGCTATCCCGAGATGATGGACGGCCGCGTTAAGACCCTGCACCCCAAGGTTCACGGCGCACTGCTGGCCCGCCGCGATTCCGAGCAGCACATGCAGGAGGCCGCTCAGCACGGTATTAAGCTGATCGATCTGGTCGTCGTCAACCTGTACGAGTTCGAGAAGACCGTCGCTAATCCCGAGGTCACCTTCGCGGATGCCATCGAGCACATCGACATCGGCGGTCCCTCCATGCTGCGCTCTGCCGCCAAGAACGCCACGAGTGTTACTGTCATCTCCGACCCGGCCGACTATGATGCCGTCCTGGCCGAGATGCACGAGACCGGTGGCTGCACCACGCTTTCCACCCGTCGTCGCCTGCAGGTGAAGGTCTACCAGACCACCGCCGCCTACGACACGGCTATCTCCCGTTGGCTTGCCGCCCAGGCAAGCGACGTGGCGGACACCTCTGCCAAGCTCGAGATTTCGCTGGAGAAGGTCGACGACCTGCGCTATGGCGAGAACCCGCAGCAGAAGGCCACGGTCTATCGCTTTGCCGAGGGCTGCGAGAACACCGCGAGCTCGCAGTTCCCGCTCGTGGGCTCCGAGCAGATCCAGGGCAAGCCG
>CABUAL010000221.1 GCA_902489515.1 uncultured Collinsella sp.
AGGCGTAAATCGTCTGGCGTGAACGGTATGAGCGGACGCCCGCCGGGAAAACTCAGCAGGGTCTTGCGTCCCATGATAACCGGGCAGCCCTTGGTGCAGGCCACAAAATGACGCATATCGGCGCGATTGGACACCACCATGTCGCCCTCGCACCCAATGCCCCAATCGTCACACACGGCGACGATAGCAGATAGCTTACACGTCATGAGCACCACCTACACCGCAATGGGAATGTTCTTGACCTGCGGGCCGTGCTCATAGCCCTCGACGATCAGGTCATCGGTCGTAAACGCATAGAAGTCATGCACATCGGGGTTGAGCGTTACCTTGGGTGCCGCAAACTGCGGACGCTCGATAAGCTCGCGGACGATATCGACATGACGATCATAGATATGGGCGTCGGCGATCACGTGCAGCAGCTCACCGGGAATCATATCGACCGACTGCGCGACCATCATCAGCAAAATGGCGTACTGGCACACGTTCCAGTTGTTCGCGGCCAAAATGTCCTGGCTGCGCTGGTTGAGAATCATGTTGAGCGTCGGCTTGTCGTCCTGAGGACGCTGCGTCACGTTATAGGTCACGCTATAGGCGCACGGATAAAGGTGCATCTCGGACAGATCGCTAAACACGTACGTATTGGTCATAATGCGGCGACTATACGGCGTGTGCTTAAGGTCGTACAGCACACGGTCCATCTGGTCGAAGTCGCCCTCGGCGTAATGGCTCTTCTGACCAATCTGATAGCCGTAGGCTTTACCGATGGAACCGGTCTCATCGGCCCACTCATCCCAGATATGGCTGTTGAGATCATGCACGTTATTGGACTTCTTTTGATAGATCCACAGAATCTCGTCCATGGCAGACTTAAGCGCCGTACGACGCAGGGTGAGCGCGGGGAACTCCTCGCGCAGATCATAGCGCGCCGTGACACCAAAGTTTTTAATGGTATAGGCAGGGGTGCCGTCCTCCCACACCGGACGGACCTTTTGGCCCTCGGTGGTGGTGCCATGATCCAAGATATCGCGGCACATGGTTACAAACTGCTGATCAGCTTTGCTCATTGACCCTCCTGTCAGTCGCCTATAAGCGAGATTTATTGTAGCCCAGGCGCGCGAGTGTCGAATTGGACACTTAGTCCGGCACACGCAATGCACGGCAGCGCGGCTCCGCAAGCGGCAACGAGGCATCTTAGCCTTTTTCTGACATATGCCAGAAATGCCTTGCGCCCAACGACTAACGCGTTATCCTATTGTTGACATATGTCAGATAAGGAGTGTGCATGGCAGGAAGACGCGAAAAACTGCGCCGCGTCGGGATCATCCCCGAATACCGCGGCTTCAAGGCATTTCTGGCATATGTCAGAAAAAGGCTAAGATGCCTCGTTGCCGCTTGCTTCACCCCCGATGGCCTGGCCAGCGGTGATGCCATCGACATGACCGTCGACGAGCTTGAGGTGCTGCGCCTGTGCGACCTGGAAGGTCTCAACCAAGAGGCGGTCGCCCAGCAGATGGGCATCGCCCGTGCAACGGTGGCGGCCATTTGCAGCCGCGCGCATCGCAAGGTGGCCGATGCGCTGGTCAACGGACGAGCGCTCGTCATCGAGGGCGGCAATATCGCGTACTCCCCCATCGCCTCGACGACGGCCGCATGGCCAGCAAAGGAGGTCGGCACCATGAGGGTGGCAACGACGTACGACAACGGCAACATCTTTATGCACTTTGGCCGCAGCGAGCAGTTCAAGATCTACGACATTCAGGACGGCAAGGTGCTCAACGAGCAGGTCGTGGGCACCGGCGGCACCGGCCACGGCGCCCTGGCGGGCCTGCTCGCCAACGGCGGTGTGGACACGCTCATCTGCGGCGGCATCGGCGGTGGCGCCATCAACGCGCTTGCCCAAGCCGGCATCACGGTATACGCAGGTGCCCAGGGCAGCTGCGACGCTTGCGTCGAAGCCCTTATTGCCGGCACGCTCGCACAGAACGGCGAGGCCACATGCGGCTGCCACGGCCATGACCACGGCCACGCCCACGAACACGGCGAGTCCTGCAGCTGCCACGACCATCACGAGCACGAGGGCCACGAGGGCTGTGGCTGCCACTAACGGCACGACACCGCGAGCTCGGGGCGCGACGCTGAACGCAACCCAACAATCAAAGCCAACAACAAAGGCCACCCGGTAGCTTCCGAGTGGCCTTTGCCATATCAAACTGGAATTAGAGCTCTATTTCTTATTACGCATCTGCGCTTCCATCTGGCGCAGCAGGTCCATATCGGACTTGGGGCCGCCCGTTCCCAGGCCGCCCATGCCGCCCAGCCCCATGGCATCCAGACCGGGAATATTGGGCATGCGCATCTTTTTGCCCTTCTTACCCTTCTTGCCCTTCTTGCCGCCGGCCTGCGCCTGATTGGCCATCGTGCGCATGCGGCCCATCATCTTATTCATCTCGCCCCACTGCTTCATAAGACTATTGACCTCGGTGGGGGTCACGCCGGCGCCCTTGGCAATGCGGGCACGGCGCTGGCCGTTGATGATGGAGGGGCGAAGGCGCTCCTCCTTGGTCATAGACATGATGATGGCCTCGTTCTTATCGAAGATACCTTCGTCCAGGTTACCACCCATCTGGTTAAGCGCACGCTGGCCACCGGGGAGCATGCCCAGAATGCCCTTCATGCCGCCCATCTTCTTGACGGCCTTCATCTGGTCGAGCATGTCGTTCATGGTAAAGCCCTCGCGCAGCATGCGCTCGGCGGCCTCGAGCTGCTCGGCGTCGGCCGCCTCCTGGGCCTTCTCGATAATGCCGACAACGTCGCCCATACCCAGAATGCGCTTGGCCATACGATCGGGGTAGAACGGCTCCAGCGAATCGGGCTTCTCGCCCATGCTCACAAACTTGATGGGCTTGCCGGTCACCTGGCGCACGGAAAGCGCGCCGCCGCCACGGGCGTCGCCGTCGAGCTTAGAGATAATCACGCCGTCAAAGTCGGTGCGCTCGGCGAAGGTCGAGACGACGTTGACGATATCCTGACCGGTCATGGCATCGACGACCATCAGCACCTGATCGGGCTTGACGGCCTTCTTGATGTCCACGGCCTCCTGCATCATCTGCTCATCGATCTGAAGACGTCCGGCGGTATCGACGATGACCACGTCGCGCAGGTGGTCGACGGCCTCCTGGATGGCGCCCTTGGCGATAT
>CABUAL010000222.1 GCA_902489515.1 uncultured Collinsella sp.
GGTTTTTGGCGCGGTTGGGTTAGTTGAGGGCGGCTTGGGCTAGGCGGGCACCGAGCGCAACAGCTCGCTTGAGGAGACGCACTTTAAGCAGCAGCTCAAGCTGGGTGCGCCCGAGACGGTCCGCGTGGCAAAGACCATGATGCACCGCATTCGCCAGGCCGAGGAAGCTGATAAAAAACCCAGCTCCTACTACATGCGCGTACTCAAGGAAGCCAAGCGCCGCTCCATCGAGGAGTTCGCCGTGGCCTTGGGCGTCACCGAGGAGGACGCCGAAGCCCGCCTAGCCCAAGCCGCCCTCAACTAACCCAACCGCGCCAAAAACCACCACAAAGGGGACAGGCACCTTTGTGGTGGTTTTCTTGTTCTAGTAGTATTCATTCTTATCGTTACCCACGAGCACAAGGAGTCTCCTATGGCAGAGCCGCTTTCCGCCGGAATCACCCGCGACCGCGCGTTTGAACTGCTTAACGAGCACAACAAAGACCCGTTCCACATCACCCATGGCGAGACGGTCGAGGGCACCATGCGCTACTTTGCGCGCGAGTTCGACCCCGAGAACGAGGAGTTTTGGGGCATCGTCGGCCTGCTGCACGACTTGGATTGGGAGGAGCATGAGGACGACCCCATGAACCACACCATCTATGCTGCCGAGATTCTTAAGGGCGAAGGTGCGTCTCCCGAGCTCATTCGCGCCATCCAGACGCACACGTCGGACTTCAACACCTCGCTGCCCAAACCCGAGCTGCAGATGGAAAAAATCCTGTTTGCCTGCGATGAGCTCACCGGCCTGATCGGCGCTGCAGTCATCATGCGCCCGAGCAAGAGCGTTATGGACTTTACGACCAAGTCGCTCAAGAAGAAGTTTAAGGACAAGCGCTTTGCCGCCGGCTGCTCGCGCGACGTGATTTCGCAGGGCGCCGAGATGTTGGGCTGGGAGCTCCCCGAGCTCTTTGACCGCACCATCGCGGCCATGCAGTCCTTCGCCCCCGACCGAGATACCTTCCAGGCCTAACCGTCAACGCCACCTAAAACCACCACAAAGGGGACAGGCACCTTTGTGGTGGTTTTTGTTTGCGCGGGCGTTAGGGACGGACCTGGCCGGTGCCGCGGAGCTTGTATTTGTAGGTGGTGAGGGCCTCGGCGGCAAAGGGGCCACGGGCGTGGAGTTTTTGGGTCGAGATGCCGATCTCGGCACCCAGGCCAAACTCGCCGCCGTCAGTGAAGCGAGTGCTGGCGTTGGAGTACACGGCCGAGGCATCGACAGCATCGAGGAAGCGCTCGCAAGCATCCGTATCCTCGGCAACGATGGCCTCGGAGTGCATCGTGCCGTAGCGGTTGATGTGTGCGATGGCCTCGTCCTCGTTTGCCACGACCTTCACGCTCATCTCGAGCGCCAGGTACTCGCGACCCCAGTCCTCCTCAGTCGCGGCGACGTAGTCATCGCCCTCCACAAGCCCGGCATCGGCGCATGCGGCGCAGGTTGCCTCGTCGCCGTGAATGAGCACGCCGTGGTCATGCAGCACGGTCACGACCGCAGGCAAAAACGCATCGGCCACAGCACGGTCGACCAGCAGCGACTCGGCGGCATTGCACACGCCTACGCGCTGGGTCTTGGCATTAACGATAATGTTGAGCGCCTTATCAAAGTCGGCGGATTCATGCACGTAGATGTGACAGTTGCCCGTGCCCGTCTCGATCACCGGCACAAGCGACTCGCGCACGCAGCGCTGGATCAGGCCTGCACCGCCACGTGGAATGAGTACGTCGACAATGCCGCGGAGCTTCATGAGCTCGCCAGTGGCCTCGCGGTCGGTGGACTCAATCATCGACACAGCCTCGCGCGGGAAGCCCTTGGCCTCGAGCGCATCGGCCAGCAGCTCGGCGATCATGGCACACGAGTGATAGGCCAGCGAGCCGCCGCGCAGAATGCAGGCGTTGCCGGTACGGATGCAGATGCCTGCGGCGTCGGCCGTCACGTTGGGGCGCGCCTCGTAGACCATAGCGACCAGGCCCAGCGGCACACTCACACGGGTCAGGTCCACGCCGCTTGCAAGCACGCGGTGGTCGAGCACGCGGCCCACGGGATCGGGCAGCTCGGCAAGCTTTTCCAGGCCGGCGGCCATGCCCTCGACGCGCTCGGGCATCAGCAGCAGGCGATCGAGCAGTCCGGCCGAGGTACCCGCATCGCGCGCAGCGGACATATCGAGCTCGTTGGCGGCGACGATGGAGTCGACACCGTTGCGCAGTGCTGCGGTCATGGCGCGCACGGCCTCCTGGCGCTGCTCATCGCTCGCCGTAGCAAGCGAGGCCGACGCTGCCTTGGCGGCAACGGCAAGATCGTGGACATACGTGGCTATATCGACCGACATGGGCGGCCCTTTCTCCTAGAAGTTTGCAACCATGGTAGCCGATTTGCGCATGGCCTCGCCCGCGGCGGTAGAATTGGTCAACCCGAAACACCGCAACGAACGGAAGACTCACATGGCCCTCATCACTTCGTACCACGTCCCCGGCCTTTACGTCGAGGACCACAGCATCGACGTCCCCCTTGACTGGCGCGGCCTGGAGCCGATGCTCCTGGCCGTCGGCAGCACCATGCGCCGCGGCGCTATGCCGGCACCAATCGCCGGCGCGCCCGAGAGCATCAAGCTCTTCTACCGCGTGGCTTGCGCACCCGACCGCATCAACGACGATCTGCCGCTGCTCCTGTTTTTGCAGGGCGGCCCCGGCGGCGAGAGCCCGCGTCCGCTGTCGCCCACAAGCGACGGCTGGATCGAGGAGGCCGTCAAGCACTTCCGCGTGGTCCTTCCCGACCAGCGCGGCACCGGACGCAGTAGCTGTGTGGACGGACGCACGATCAAGGCACTGGGCGAGCGCGCGACGGCGGCCGGCGCCGATACAGCACGCTCGCAGGCGGACTTCCTCAAGCGCCACCTCGCCAGCTCCATCGTGCGCGATTTTGAATACCTGCGACTGGTGGGCTTTGGCGGCAAGCCGTGGGTCACGCTCGGCCAGAGCTACGGCGGCTTTTTGAAGCTGAGCTATCTGTCGCTCTTCCCCGAGGGCGTGGCGGCGAGCTTTACCTGCGGCGGCATCCCCCACGTGCCGGCGAGCGCCAGCGAGGTCTACGCGCACACCTTCCCGCGCATGGCCGCCAAGACGCAGCAGTATTACGACCGCTACCCCGCCGACGT
>CABUAL010000223.1 GCA_902489515.1 uncultured Collinsella sp.
AGCTCGATCGACTCCCCTACAGCCTGCTCTATCACCAGACTATGTCGACCCTCGCCAGCACCGGCGAGCTCACGCCGGCCGAACTTGCCCAGCGCGTGCTCACGCTCAGCTATTTCCATCGCATCTCGGCCGATGACTATCGCGTATTGCTTCGTCACCTCATTAAGATCGACCATATCCAGGTCACCGAGGGCGGCGGACTCATCGTGGGTCTCGCGGGAGAGCGCATCATTAACAACTTTAAGTTCTACGCCGTATTCCAGGAAAACGAGGAGTTCACCGTTCGTAGCGAGTCGGCCGAATTGGGCACGATCGTCAACCCGCCACCGCCCGGTGAGCGCATCGCCATCGCCGGACACTGCTGGATTGTCGAGGAAGTGGACTGGAAGCGCCATACCGTCTTTGCCACGCAGGTCAAGGGCCGTGTGCCGGCCTACTTTGGCGACTGCCCCGGTGATATCAACACACATGTACTCGAGCGCATGCGCAAGGCGCTCAACGAGCACGCGGCATATCCGTACCTTATGGGTAACGCGCGGGCCCGCTTGGCGCAGGCTCGCCATACGGCCGAGATTTCGGGCGCAGGGACCAAGCCACTCATCAACCTGGGCGGCGATACCTGGGTGCTCTTCCCCTGGTTGGGCAGCTACGCCTTTCTGGCGCTCGAACGTATGCTCAAGATTAAATGTGCCGCGGAGCTGGGCCTTCGCGGACTCGACCCATCGCGCCCGTACTTTATGCAGTTTAAGATGAAGGCTGACGAGGAGACGTTCTTTGAGGTGCTCGCCGCCGAGGCCGAGAAGGACTTCAATCCCATCGAGCTCGTCTATCCCGACGAGGTGCCTTATTTTGATCGCTACGACGAGTACGTTCCCGAGGAGCTCGTGCGCAAAGGCTTTGCCGAAGGCGTGCTCGACATCGAAGGCATGAAGCAGCGCGTTCTCGGCTGGCGCGACCACGCCTAAGACCAGTCTTTTTGGGACGGGGAGACCTATTTGTCGTGAAGAACGGTGCCGATGAAGTCGGTGTCGAAGGGCACGGCTTCGGCAAAGGCGTAGTTGCCGTCGCTGGCGATGAGCAGGTAGTTCTCCTCGCCGCCGAACTCCGCATCGCCGCACGGGACCACCCAGGCATGGGCGAATACCTCGAGTGCCGTGGCAGCGCAGTCGCGCAGGAACGTCACGTCGCTCCCCTCGTTTGCGCTCACGATATTGGCGACGTAGACGCCCCCAACATTTAGGCTGCCCCGCACTAAACGCAACGCTTCAACGGTCGCCAGCTCGCGCACGGGCTCGGCACCGCCAAAGCAATCGCTCACGACCACGTCGTAGCGACGATGGCCCACGCTCGTCACACCCAGATACGAGCGAGCCTCAGCGGTTATCACCCGCAGGCGATCGCCCGCCGCGCGCTCCAGCTCGTCTAGGTAGAACCAGCGGCGCGCCAGGCGCGTAATCTCTCCGTCATACTCGATGACGTCCATGCGCAAGCCCTCGTGCGACATCAGGGCGAATTTAGGATAGGCAAACCCGCCGCCGCCCAGCATAAGCATACGGTCGATGCCGTGACCATAAGCGTCGCGCATCGCATCCTCGGACTCAAACACGTCGTCAAACGCACGATAGTACGCAAAGACGGGCTCGGCCCAACGCTCACCGACATAGCTCGCGCTTTGGTAGACGCCGCCTTGCACCAACACGCGAATCTCATCGCCGCACTCATCGTGCACGCGCTTCACACGCGCCAACCCATTGCGGGTTCGCGCAACTTGCAGACAGGCAGCACGAACAGCGACAGCGGCCGCACCAAGCGCCGCGGCCCCCAGAGCAACGCCGGCAACGACGCCGGCAGAAACACTTGGCTTGTTCATCTAGAGCTCCTTTTGCAGATAAAGGCCATGGTCATAAAATCCAAGATGGCGATAGTACTCGCGCGTACCAATCGCGCTGATCACGTTGATGCGCGCATAGCCGGCATCCCGGGCAATCTCGCACGCACGCTCTACGAGCAAACGCCCCAACCCGTGATGCTGCGCCGCCTGGCCCTGGTCACCCACGCGTGCCGCCATGCCATACACGTGCACCTCGCGAATCATCGCCTCGTCCGGCGTCGTCGGCAACTCGTCCGCATGCGCGGCAACAAACGAATGGTCGGGCAGCGACAACCGCAAAAAGCCCGCGATCTTGCCCTGCTGCGTCACCCACTGCAAAAAGCGCTCGTAAGTCACCGGTGTCTCGTACGTCACTTCCTCATCAAGAGATAGCTCGTCCAAGTCGGCACCCGCGGTACTGATCTCACGATAGCGAATCTCGCGCACCGTCGCGCCTTCCCCACGAGCCGCCAAGCGGTTCTCAACGAGCTGGCGCAGGTTGGGTTTCTTGTTGCCCACCATGATGTCGTCGGAGCTAAAGTCGCGGATCATGCGACTGATGCGGCAGAACGCCGGCGTCACCACGATGTCGTCGGCCAATACATCGAGCAGCTCTTCCTCGGTATAGGGACGCCACTCGCCGCGCTCATAGCAGCCCACCAGACGCGAGCCCTCGATGAGCGCGCACGGGTAGACCTTGACCTCGTCGGGCATAAAGGCCCCCTCGGTCATAAAGCACTCGTAGTCGCGCTTGTCCCCCTCGGGCGTGGCGCCCAGCAAGTTAAGCATAAAATGCGCGTGGATCTTAAAGCCAAACAGGCGCGCAAGCGAAAACGCCCGCTCGATCTGCGCCACCGAAATGCGACGCTCGTTGATATCGAGCAGGTGCTGGTCAAGACTTTGGATGCCCATCTGAATCTTGGTGCAGCCCAGGCGACGAATGAGCGTGAGCGCCTGTGGCGTCACGGCATCGGGGCGCGTCTCGATAACGAGCCCCACCACGCGATGCTTCGCCGTCTCGTTGATGCGCTGCTGACGTTCAAGCTCCTCCATCGTGGTCGTCTGCCACTCGGCGACCTCGCCCCACGGCGTACCAGGGCCGTACAGACGACTCACCGCGCGGTTATAGCCGCCCACGGCAACATCCACACGCCCCTGCTCGTCGGCAACACCGCTCGCAAGCTCGGCCTCGTCGGTCGCAATACCGGCAGCCCGATAGCGCTCACGGCGCTCTGTTACCACCGGCGGCAGGGCATCGGCGGGCAAGGGTATCAGACATGGTTTATGTCAGAGCT
>CABUAL010000224.1 GCA_902489515.1 uncultured Collinsella sp.
TGGGGCGAGGGGCTTGGCGTCTCACGCGAGGAGGCTACGCCCGCGGGTACCCACGGCGGTATGTGTGGCGCGGTTGGTCAGGTCCCAAATCCCTAGGCCCTGCACGCTCTCGCACACCTTGATGCAGCGCATGCATTTAATGCACTTGTCGTTTTCGCGGATGATGGGGGAATCGAAATCCCAGCCCTCGCCCGCCAAATGCCTTTGATACGGCAGATAGAAAATGCCCAGGTCGTTGGCGATGGTCTGCAGGTTGCAGTTGCCGCTGCGCACGCAGCTCGTGCACCGCGAATCGTGCTGGGACAGCAGCAGCTGCACGTTGGTGCGACGGGCCTCGCGGGCCTTGGGGCTGTTGGTGTGGACCACCATGCCGTCGAGCACGTAGTTGTTGCAGGCGGCAACCAGCTGGTCGCAGCCCTCAACCTCGACCACGCACACGCGGCAGCCGCCAATCTCGTTTAGATCGCGCAGGTAGCACAGGGTGGGAATCTGGATGCCGACGGACTTGGCCGCGTCCAGGATCGTGGTATGCTCGGGCACCACGACTTCGCAGTTATCGATAATGAGCCTGACCATGTTGTGCGCTCCGTTTTCGCTGTTGTCGCCGACAGTGGTTTTGTTGAGCTCTACCATTCCAGGTTCCTCCCTCCGCGGAACGCGCCAAAGCCAAAGTGGTCGCAGCGCAGGCAGCGGCTCGCCTCCTGGCGCGCCTCCTCCTCGGTGAGACCCTGCTCGACCAGATTCCAATCGTGAATGCGCTCACCGGCCTCGCGCTCGCCCAGCTCGCAGCGGCCGCACTCGTGCTTGCCCTTAAACTGCACGGTCGGCAGCTCCACGTCGAGCTTGATCTTGTGGTCAAAGCCCAGGTAGCGGTCGATGTTTGCCGAAGCCACGCGGCCGGCGTTGATGGCACGGATGACGGTGGCGGGACCGGTCTGGCAGTCGCCGCCGCTAAAGAGGCCATCGAAGTTGGGCACGGCGCCGTCCGAATCGGTAACGACGCGACCCCACTTGCAGGCGATGCCCATGTCCTCAAACGGCTTGGAATCGATGTCCTGGCCAATGGCCACAAACACGCGCTCGCAGGGAATGACGCGCTCGGGCGTGGCTGCGGCACGCGGGGCCGGACGCCCACGGCGAGGCTCGCCGATAATCTGCGGTTGCACGCGCAGGCCGCTCACGCGACCTTCCTCGCCCGTCTCGATAGCGAGCGGTGCGGTGAGCTCCAGAACCTCGCAGCCCTCGGCCTGGGCGCCGGCAATCTCGGCATCCTGGGCCGTCATGTCGCAGATGCGACGGCGGTAGACGATGCTCACCTTTTCGGCACCGCAGCGCACAGCAGAGCGCGCCACGTCCATGGCCACGTTGCCGCCGCCGATGACGCACACGCGCTGGCCGCTCAGGTCGGGCAGCTCGTCATCGCCGATAGCACGCAGCACCTTGACGGCCGACTCCACGCCGGGCGCCTCTTCGCCCGGAAGACCGAGCTTCTTATCACTGTGGGCACCAATGGCCAGGTAGACGGCATCGAACTCGTCGCGCAGGCGGGCAAGTTCCTCGCCATTGACGGAGTGGTCGAGCTCCACGTCGATGCCGGCGCTCAAGATCCAGTCAATCTCGGCCTGCAGGCGCTCGCGCGGCAGACGGTAGCTGGGAATGCCATAGCGCAGCATGCCGCCCAAGTGGTGACGCTGCTCAAAAATGGTCACCTTATGGCCCATCACGGCCAAGTAGTAGGCACAGGAAAGGCCGGCCGGGCCGCCGCCGATCACGGCGACGTGCTTACCGGTGTTGTCCACCACATGCGGCTTGTGGTCGTTGAGGTCACTGTGCTCAACGGCAAAACGCTTGAGGGCGAGGATGTTCATGGGGTCGTCGACCATGCCGCGGCGGCAGTGCATCTCGCAGGGATGCTCGCACACCAAGCCGCAGACGAGCGGCAGCGGATTGTTCTTGCGGATGACCTTGACGGCATCGGCATAGCGGCCGGCCTCGACGAGCGAAATGTACCCGGGAATGTCGACGTGCGCCGGGCAGCCCGAGACGCACGGGACGCGAGCCTCGCGGTCAAAGCCGCAGGAGTGCTCGCGGATGTGATGCTCAAAGTCGTCCCGGAAGCCACGAATGGCCGTGAGCGCCATGGCGCCGGCCTCGTAGCCGATGGCGCAATCGCTCGAAAGATAGATGGTGCGGGCAGTGCGCTCAATCAGGTTGAGCGTGGACTCATCGGCGCGGCCCTCGAGCACATCGGCGAGCAGATCGCTCAGCGCGCTCAGGCCCACGCGGCAGGGCGTGCACTTGCCACAGCTCTGGGTGGAGCACAGGTTGACGAGCGCCGCCGTAAACTCAACGGGGCATGGGGCGAGCGAACTCACCGCCAAACGGCGTCCGAGCGCATCGTGCAGGTCGTCCATGACGGCCTGAGCGTGGCTGCGTTCCATTACGTGCAGTCGAGCCATAAGATCCCCTCTCACATGGCAGCCCGGAGGCGAGGCCGGGCGAAATTGCTACACGCACAACACTGACCTAAAAAGTTGTTAGGTCTCCACGCAGTTCGGCAGGCGGTATGAAATGTCACCATCAGCGGTGAAAATGAACATTATCGCAGATAAATGCCATATTTGATAAAACGCGTTACCCACAATGCGGCACTTGGGGACACTCCTCACTCTGGTGCATCGTGGACAGGTTTGTTTGCACCAATCGTGAGTTGCGGTGAAATAGGGACTGAAAAGCCGCTCAAAAGGCCAAAACAGTCCGTATTCCACCGCAACTTCAAGACGTTGGTGCAGATTAACCTGACCTCTTTGCACCAAAAAGGGCCCCGAGCATCGTCTGCTCGGGACCCAAACTCATCTCGCCTTACCGCGCGACGCGTATGTTACTTGCGCTTGCCGCCGCCGTCACCGGGGCGACGGGAGCTGCCGCCGCGCTTGCCGCCACGGCTGTTGCCATAGCTGCCGCGGTTATCGCGACCGCCGGCACGACCGCCACGGGAGCCGGCCTGGTTGCCGCCACGCCCGCCGCGATAGCCGCCACGGCGCTCCTCGCGGGTATCGTCGTAGTTGCGCCAGTCATCGCGACGATCGCGGCTGGCACGCGGGGAGCACGAGGGCGAGGGCCGCGGTTCGCGCGGTGGCAAGCGTGGTGGCAAGCGC
>CABUAL010000225.1 GCA_902489515.1 uncultured Collinsella sp.
GAAAGAAGCTGCGCCGCGGGGGAGGCGGCCCCCAATGGCTTTCTCATATCGTCTTGCGTTGTATACACGTTGTACTTTGGGACCTAGCTCCCCCGTATGTGCTCTTACTGTTTGGCTGTATTTTGAGTCCATCTAGTGTATTTGAGCGATAATTACTCGCATTGGCGTTAGGGAGGGCTTGATGTTTACCGTATTTGTCTTGGGCAATATTGCTTCGGGTAAGTCGACTGCCTGCCGCTATTTCGAATCTCGTGGCGCTATGCTTATCGATCTGGATGAGCTTGCAAAATCGCTGTATGTGCCGGGCTCTGATATCGTCAATACACTCGCGGATGAATTCGGTTGGGACATTTTGGATGAGGAAGGCGGCATTCGCCGCGGCATCCTCGCTTCTCGAGCTTTCGCTTCTCCTGATTCGGTCGCACGGCTCAATGACATCGTGCATCCCATTCTGATTGAACAGCTTTCGCTTAGGATTCTCGATCCGGTTTGTTGTACTGTTTCATCTCCCCGTTATCCTTTTGCGGTGGTCGAGGTTTCTGCTCCGACTGGTTTTGAGGATGCATTTGGCTTGGCTGATGAAATTTTGGTCATCAGCGCCCCTTTGTCAGTTCGTCGCGAGCGCGCTATTCAACGTGGCATGGAGCCATCTGATTTCGATGCCCGTTCTGCTTGCCAGCCCGAAGAGTCTGTGCTGTGCAATCTCGCTACAACTGTGATTGACAATGCGGCAGACGATAACTCGCTCTTTGAACAACTGGACGCATGGCTTTCGCGCCATGGGTTCGGGGATGTAGTGGATAAGGAGGAGGCCGATGCCTAAGACACGTTTCCTTACGTGGTATCGCCTTATACCGCTGGCTGCCGTTTTTGCCTTCGGCCTTATCTCATTCGTTTACTCGTATGCTCCTGCCGCTTTCTTTAAGCCGCTGTATCCGATTGACTACGAGGCGTATGTAAAGCAATCCAGTATTTCGCATAATCTGGATCCGTATCTGGTGTGCGCTGTCATTAAGTCTGAATCGAATTGGGATCCCGAGGCCGAGTCGAATCAGGGTGCTCAGGGATTGATGCAGCTGATGCCCGAGACTGCCCAGGATATGATCGCCAAGGGCCTTGTCGACGGTGGCGAGTATTCGGCCGACAACCTTAACGATCCGGCTACGAATATCGAGTTTGGCTGTGCGTATCTCTCGTATCTTCTAGCGTATTTTAACGGGTCGACTGACAGTGCCATTGCCGCCTATAACGCCGGCATGGGCAATGTCGACGGATGGGCGCAGCAGAGTACGTCGCTTCATAATGCAATCACCTTTCCCGAGACGCAGGCGTATCTGATTCGTGTCAATAATGCCTGGGTTCGCTACAAGACCCTCTATCCCGATCGGTTCGTATAGGACTATGCCTGCCGCCTGCGTATACTGCAGATATATGAGTTAGGAGTATCCATGGCGGAATTTGAAGTAGAACGCGTTGGTGGTGAACTTAAGCGCTTTGGCGTTGAAGGCGCTGAGGTGCCGTTTGAAGTCGTCTCTCCTTATGAGCCTGCCGGTTCCCAGCCTAAGGCCATTGAGTCGCTTGTGCAGGGCGTGAGGGACGGAGACCGCTATCAGGTTTTGCTGGGCGTGACTGGTTCGGGCAAGACCTTCACGATGGCAAAGACTATTGAGGCCCTGGGAAAGCCGACGCTGGTCATGGCTCCGAATAAAACGCTCGCCGCTCAGCTTGCGAGCGAGCTCAAAGAGTTCTTTCCCAACAACGCTGTGGTCTACTTCGTCTCGTACTACGACTACTATCAGCCCGAGGCGTATGTGCCGCAAAGCGATACATATATCGAGAAAGACTCCTCGATTAACGAAGAGGTTGAGATGCTGCGACATCAGGCGACCGCATCGCTACTCTCTCGACGTGATGTGATCGTTGTCGCATCGGTCTCGTGTATCTATGGCATTGGCTCTCCTGAGGACTATGCGGGTCTGGCTCCAAACGTCGACAAGAAGGTGCCGCTCGAGCGCGATGACTTTATCCATGCACTTATCGACATTCAATATGATCGCAATGACTATGACCTGGCACGCGGCACGTTCCGCGTGCGCGGCGATGTTGTCGACGTGTATCCGCCTTATGCCGAGCATCCGTTGCGGTTTGAGTTCTTTGGCGACGAGGTCGAGCTGATTGCCGAGATCGATGAGGTCACCGGTGAGATGCTTCGTGAGTACGAGGCCATCCCCGTATGGCCGGCATCGCACTACGTGACCGAGAAGCCGAAGGTCAAGGCGGCTCTGAAATCGATCAGCGAAGAGTGCGAGAAGCGCGTGGCGGAGCTCAAGGCGACCGACAAGTTGCTCGAGGCGCAGCGTCTGCAGCAGCGCACCGATTATGATCTTGAGATGCTCGAGACGATGGGCTTTTGCAACGGCATCGAGAACTACTCGCGTCATCTGGACGGTCGCAAGCCGGGTGAGCCGCCGTTTACCCTAATCGATTACTTTCCCAAGGATATGCTCTGCATCATCGATGAGAGCCATGTGACGGTGCCGCAGATTCGCGGCATGCACGAAGGTGACCGCTCGCGTAAGGTGACGCTGGTGGAACACGGTTTTCGCCTGCCCTCGGCGCTCGATAACCGCCCGCTTCGTTTCGATGAGTTTGAGGCAAGGATACCCCAGTTTATCTATGTTTCGGCCACGCCGGGCGATTACGAACTGCGGGTGAGCCAAAACGACGTGGAGCAGATTATTCGTCCGACCGGTCTGCTCGATCCCAAGATCGATGTGCGTCCGGTTCGCGGTCAGATTGACGATCTTGAGGACGAGATTCGCGAGCGCGTTGCCCGCAAGGAGCGCGTGCTGGTGACCACGTTGACCAAGCGCATGGCCGAGGACCTGACCGACCATCTGCTTGATGCGGGCATTAAGGTCAATTACATGCATTCTGATACGGCGACAATGGACCGTGTCGAGATCCTGCGAACGCTGCGCGAGGGCAAGATCGATGTTCTCGTTGGCATCAACCTGCTTCGCGAGGGCTTCGATGGCCTCTTTCATCGAATCGGTCACAACGTCCGCATACATGATGACTTCGCCATCGGCGTTACGGGCCGCGCGGCCAATCGTCTGAATCAGCGAACGGCGGTTGCGCAAGAAG
>CABUAL010000226.1 GCA_902489515.1 uncultured Collinsella sp.
TAATGGCAACCTGGATGGTGGCGAGCAGCTGGTCGGAGTCGGCAGCCAGCTTAATGGCACGCTCGGCGCGCTTGTCGCCTTCCTCGGCCTCGTGCTCCAACACGGCGCGCTTGGCCGTGGTGAGCGCCATCTCGGACATAGAGAAGTAGCCGTTGATGAGGGTCAAAACGAGGGTGGTGATAAGGGAGATGGTTATGTCCATCGGGAGTTTCTCGAACCTCCAAGATTCGGGACGTCAGGTTAAAACGTTGATGGCGGATACGGCAATTGCACCGGCGCCCAAACGAGAACGCGGGCGCGCAGGCGTGGTCGCTAGATTACGAAGAGGATCACCGCCATGAACTGGAAGATGCTGCCGGCGAGCACCCACAGGTGAAACACGCTGTGCAGATAGCGCACGTTTTTGGCGATATAGAACGGCACGCCCGCGGTGTAGCACACGCCGCCGACGGCGAGCAGGGCAAGTGCCACGGGGTTGAGCAGCGCAACAAGTTCGGGCAGCTTAAAGACAACGAGCCAGCCCATCAGCAGGTAGACCAGGCCGCTTACCCAATGCGGCTGGCGCTCGCGTAGGAAGCACTCGAGGGCGATGCCGATGATGGCGATGGCCCATACGGCAAAGAACAGCACAGCGCCGCCGTCGTTTGCGAGCGTGATGAGGCAAAACGGCGTATAGCTGCCGGCTATGAGCAGGTAGATGCAGCTGTGGTCGATGATGCGAAACACGCGCTTGGCGCGCGCGGGCTGAATCGCGTGGTAGAGCGTGGAGGCTAGGTATTCGAGGATAATGCTGACGCCATAGACAATCGCCGCGGCCATATGGGCCGGGCCTCCGCCGCGCAGGGCGGCGAATACGATCAGGAGCACCAGGCCCGCGATACCCAGCAGGCAGCCGACACCATGGGTGACGGAGTTCATGATCTCCTCACCCACTGTGTAGTGTGGAACGACCGCGGTCTTGGGTCGCGGCTTAGAACTGTCGCTCGAATCGGACATGCCGGTTACATCCTCCAACGTAAAGAGTTCTCAACACTATATCAAAGCGTCTAGGTACGTGCGAAATTTGCACCATACGTGACCCTTTGTTTACCCATTCTTTGCCTGTTGACGCATCAACGGCGAACGTCCATAATGCGCTTGCATTAAATGTTGATGTATTAACATCTTATAGGAGAATACCGCATGGCTCAAAACGCACGTTCCCATCGAAAGCTCAAGATAGCCGGCATCGTTGCACTGGTGGTTGTCGTTGCGCTGCTCGGATTTGCCGGCAACTTTCTGTTTGACTTCGCGCTGAATCCCCGCGCGCCATACACCATGAAGATGATGCAGGATAGCAAGAACGACAAAGAAGGTGAGCAGCCGGATGCCGAGGATACCGAGGCGCGGGCATGGTTTAAAGAGAACCGCAAGAGCAGCAACCTCACCGCGGACGACGGGACCGAGCTTGCCGCCTGGTATTTTGCTGCGTCGGAGAGCACGCACGACTACGCCGTCTGCCTGCATGGATATACCAACGAGCCCATCGGTATGGCCCGATACGCCAAACGCTTCCACGACCGTGGCATGAACGTACTCGCACCCGCCGCCCGCGCCCACGAGCGCTCCGGCGGCGACTATATCGGCATGGGCTGGCCCGAGCGCCTCGACATCGTCGCATGGATCGAGCGAATCGTTCAGGCTGACCCCAAGGCGCGCATCCTGGTCTTTGGCGAATCCATGGGCGCGGCGACCGCCATGAACGTCGCGGGGGAACCTCTGCCCGCAAACGTGAAATGCATTATCGAGGACTGCGGTTATACGAGTGTTTGGGACGAGTTTTCTCTGCAGCTCAAGGACGTGTTCGGCCTGCCCAGCTTTCCCTTGCTCGATGTAGCAAACTTGGTGTGCAACGTGCGCGCGGGCTACGACTTTCATAAGGCGAGCAGCGTGGAACAGCTCAAGCGCGCGACGGTTCCCATGCTGTTTATCCACGGTGACCAAGACACCTTTGTGCCGTACAGCATGCTCGACCAAAACTACGACGCGTGCGCCAGCAAGGTCAAGCAAAAGCTCACCGTCCATGGCGCCACCCACGCCAAGAGCGCGCAGGTCGACCCCGAACTCTACTGGAACACGGTCGACGACTTCCTCGACGAGTATTTTTAGGCAAAAAGCAACGTCTGGGGCTTTGTTGCCAAAAATCGGTTTGTGGTCGGCGCTATTCGATTTTCCTCGCACTTCCAAAAAGCCGCCCGTGGGCGCTGTGCTCACGGGCGGCTTTTGCTCAACTTACGCTACAAAGGCGCTTATTTTGTCCAATAGCTAGGCGCTACTTGACCTCGATAAGCTCGTACTTGCTCGTGCCCAGGCCAATCTTCTCGGCGTGCGCGATGCACACGCGCCAGTCGGTGTCGGGATGCGTGATGCAGAAGGGGTCCTTGGCCTGCTCGCCCTCCAGATGCTCGTGGTTGTGCTCCATCTTGGCCGCGCTGTCGGTGAGCTCGGTGTTGGGCAGCGGCTCGGACGCCATGACGGCGTCGGCGCAGGCCTGGTCAATGGCGACCGGGTCGAAGCTCGCGAACATGCCAATGTCGTTGACGATGGGCGTGTCGTTTTCGGGATGACAGTCGCAGTTGGGGCTGATGTCCATGGCGAGCGAAATGTGGAAGCTCGGGCGCCCGTCGACGACGGCCTTGGTGTACTCGGCGATCTTGCAGTTGAGCACGTCGGCCGCGGCGTCATAGCCGGGCTTGATGCAGTCCTGGTTGCATGCCGCAATGCAGCGACCGCAGCCCACGCAGCGATCGTGGTCGATGGTGGCCACGTGCACCGTGCGGGTGTTGCCGTTGGCAAGCTCGCGCTCGCGGGTGTCGTTGAACGAGACAGCGTCGTGCGCGCAGATCTTTTCGCAGGCACGGCAGCCAATGCAGTGCTCGGTCGCGACGTTCGGCTTGCCGGCGGCATGCTGCTCCATCTTGCCGGCACGGCTGCCACCTCCCATGCCCAGGTTCTTCATGGCACCGCCAAAGCCGGCCTGCTCATGTCCCTTAAAGTGGGTGAGGCTGATCACGATATCGGCATCCATGAGCGCCTGACCGATCTTGGCCTCGCGCACGTACTCGCCACCCTCGACCGTCTGTAACGCC
>CABUAL010000227.1 GCA_902489515.1 uncultured Collinsella sp.
AGCGGCGTGTCAAAGTGATGCGAGGGCACCTTCCCCGGCGGCGTCAAAGCTCATCTGGCCGAGGCCTTCCAGTGCGAGCACAACATGATGCTCGCCCACGCCAAGGCAGTGCTGGCCTTCCACAACGGCGGTTTTAAGGGCAAGATCGGCGTCATCCAGTCGCTGGAGTTCAAGTACCCGCTCAACGAGAACGACCCCGCCGATATCAAGGCCGCCAACAACGAGCACGTGCTGCAAAACCAGTTCTTGCTCGACGCCACCTTCCGTGGCGACTACGCGCCCTCGTTGTTGGCGCCCTCGAGTGCGCCAACCGCCTGGCCGCCGTCTCGGGCGGTACCATCGAGATCCTAGACGAGGATCTGGAAATCATGCGCGAGGCCGCCCTCTACAACGATTACCTGGGCGTTAACAACTACCAGTGCCGTTTCTTGAAGGCTTACGATGGCGAGAACGACCTGCACCACAACGGTACGGGCGAGAAGGGCACCGGCCGCTGGCGCGTCAAGGGTATTGGCGAGCATGTGAACAAGCCTGGCATCCCCACCACCGACTGGGACTGGATCATCTATCCCGAGGGCCTGTTCGATCTGCTCGTCTACATTAAGCAGCGCTACCCCAACTACAAGCAGATCTTCATCACCGAAAACGGCATGGGCTACAAGGACCCCTACAAGGACGGTTTTGTGGACGACCAACCGCGCATCGACTACATCGAGCAGCACCTGCGCTGGCTGCTCAAGGCCATGGAGGTGGGTGTCAACGTGGGCGGATACTTCCTGTGGAGCCTGCAGGATCAGTTCTCCTGGACCAATGGCTACAACAAGCGTTACGGCTTCTTTTACGTTGACTTTGAAACCCAGAAGCGCACGCCCAAGGCAAGCGCCTACTGGTACAAGCACGTGGCGCAGACCCGTCGTCTGGACTAGTGGCTGGCGGGGTTGCCCGCTCACACAACCTGTCCCCATTTCTCAGCCGGGGGCGGCACGTCACACGGTGCGCCGCCCCCGGGGTCCTACTCCGTTTGTCTCGATTTGTAACAGGTAGACGGCACGTCACACGGTGCGCCGCCCCCGGTCTTTTTGTTTTTGGGCTGGTCGGGAGCCGTTTGTCTCGATCTGTAACATCTAGCCGAGTTTTTTGGTCCTAGCTGTTACAGATTGAGACGAACAGGATTGCTCTTTCCGAAGAATCTAAATCTGTAACACGTAGCCCGCTTTTGACCGTCTACCTGTTACAAATCGAGACAAACGGAGTAGGACCTAACCCCGTATGTCCCTAACAGTCGAGCGTTCGACCAGCGTACTCGGCACATGAATCGCCTCGATAGACGAGCTCTCTCCAATCGCCGCCTCAAACGCAAGCTTACCGACACCGCGCAAATCAAATCGCAGCGTCGTCAGTCGATTGTGAGGAACAAGTCCCTCGAGTGCGTCGTCGATACCAACCACGCTCACGTCGTCGGGCACGGACAGGCCCGCGTTCTCGAGCGCGGCGATAACGCCCAGCGCCATCTGGTCATTTGCCGCAAGCACGGCAGTCGGCGCCTGCGACCCGCCGGCAAGCACCTCGGCCGCAATCCGCTCGCCCATGGCGTACCCACTGTCCGCACTCCAATCGCCACGCAGCATCGGAGCGGCATCGACATGAGCACGACCCAGTGTATCGCGCCAACCGGCCTCACGAAAACGCGAGGAAATCGAGTTTTCCGGACCCGCCACAAACCGCATATTCGAGTGACCATGTTCCAGCAGATAATTGGTCAACAGCTCGCACGAACCATACTGGTCGGAGTCGATCGTCGTGCAGCGCGGATGCGCATACATGGACAGGATGACCGTTCGCACTCCCGGCTGGGGAACAAACTCCTCAAAATCGGGAGCCATGCGGTTCATGTTGAGAATCATGCCGTCGACGGGTCGCTCGACCATGCGGCGCGAGGCATCGGCAAGTGTATAGGGCTTGTCGCCGCCCATCTCGATCATAGTGACGGCAAAATCGTGCTCGCGCGCCGCTTGCATGATACCCTCGAGCGTCGCCAGGTTACCGACACGTGTGATGTTGTACATGCACAGGCCAATAGAACGATACGACCCGCCGCGCAACGCCGCTCCAGCAAAATTGGGACGAAAGCCCAGCTCTTCCATGGCGGCCAGCACACGCTTGCGCGTCTTTTCCGTCACGTTGGGCATACCGTTGACCACGCGAGACACAGTCTGGCGGCTCACGCCAGCGAGCGCCGCAACCTCTGCCGCGCTCGCCGAATGACCATTCCTTGTCTGCTGAGCCATGCCTTCCACGCTAACCTGCTTCCCAACTATTCCCCGCGCCCATGGCGCATCGTACATACATCGATAACGTGCTCATGATACCCGAGCCATATACCACAACATGAAAACTTCTGTCAATCAAAACCGCTTACCGAACAAATACAACCGTTCGCGGCTGTTTGAAGTTGTGTTGTTTCTATACATCCCAGCCGGATGTTAACGTGCTCATTGTCAAATGTTCACGTGCTCATTTTGGTTCTAATCATTTTAAGATAGTGTTTATCGGGCTTTTTCACCGCTGAACGCTATCCAGGGAGCCTCCTGAGCGCAAACGCACAATATCGAACAGCGAGACGAGAGGGTGTATGCATATGTCTTTGCTAAACCGCGTACAGCAGCTGCCGAAGGGCTTTGTTTGGGGCGCCGCAACCGCCGCGTACCAAACGGAAGGCTCCACGAAGGTGGCAGGCAAGGGTAAGACCATGTGGGACGATTACCTTGTCGCCCAGGGTCGCTTTTTGCCCGACCCGGCCAGTGATTTCTACAACCGCTACGAGGAGGATATCCGCCTTTCTGCCGAGCATGGACTCAACGCCATCCGTGTGTCCATCGCCTGGACCCGCATCTTCCCCAACGGCGACGATGCCGAGCCCCTCGCCGAGGGCGTTAAGCACTACCACGAGCTGTTCGCCTGCTGCAAAAAGTATGGCGTCGAGCCCTATGTGTCCCTGCATCACTTTGACTCCCCCGCCGCCCAGATCCTTATACAGGTTGACGGCGCGGGCGT
>CABUAL010000228.1 GCA_902489515.1 uncultured Collinsella sp.
AAGTGCCTGCAGCGTCGTTTTGGCATCATCCCGGGCGTGACGGACAAGGGCTACATCACCAACAGCTACCACGTCCACGTGTCCGAGGAGATCGACGCATTCGACAAGCTCAAGTTCGAGGGTATGTTCCAGCAGCTTTCGCCGGGCGGTGCCATCTCCTACGTCGAGGTTCCCAACATGCAGGACAACCTCAAGGCTGTCATTCGCGTGATGCAGTACATCTACGACAACATCATGTACGCCGAGCTCAACACCAAGAGCGACTACTGCCAGGTGTGCGGCTACGACGGTGAGATCAAGATTGTCGAGGATGACGGCAAGCTGGTGTGGGAGTGCCCCAATTGCGGCAATCGTGACCAGGAGAAGATGAATGTCGCTCGTCGTACGTGCGGCTACATCGGTACCCAGTTCTGGAACCAGGGCCGAACCGAGGAGATCCGCGACCGCGTGCTGCATCTCTAATAACCATCCCAGGCCGCCCCGTAGCGAGGCCCCGGGCCTTTACTCGCTATTTCGGACAGTCCTGGCTCACGACGGAGGCGCCACTGGCGCCTCCTGTTCGTGCGGAACTCATATCGAGCAAAGGCCCGGGGCCTCGCTACGGGGCAGCCAAGTTGATGTAGCTGAGATGCAGCATGCGGCCTGCTCACTCCTCGAAGTTCTTAGCGGAAATGAGTTGACTTGCAACAACGCTTTGCTTGCGATGGCGGTTGAGCTGCAACAAAGTTTTTATTGGACCTCGAACCCTATACTCGATGTTCGCTTCGTTCATTGAGTTACCCTTTGCATGAGGCCGGGACATATCGTCCCGCCCGCAGTTTCGCAGGCCGAAGGCCGAGAATGTTTGAGGACGGGATGATATGTCCCGGCCTCCCGGGAGAGTTACCTATGAACTACGCGAACATTAAGTATTTCGACATTGCTGATGGGGAAGGCGTTCGTACTTCTCTGTTTGTGAGCGGGTGCCGTCGCGGGTGCAAGAATTGCTTTAACTCCGTCGCGTGGGACTTTGCCGCGGGTGAAACGTTCGATCGTGCCGTCGAGGACAAGATTATCGAGAGCCTCGACCATCCCTTTATCGATGGCCTGACGATTCTGGGCGGCGAGCCTATGGAGCCCGAGAATCAGGTGGGGCTTGTTGACTTTATCGAACGCGTGCGTGCGGCCTATCCCGCGGGGTCGGGCAAGACCATTTGGTGCTTTACCGGCGACGTGCTCGAGGAGCTTATGCCGGGCGGTCGCCATCATACCGAGGTGACGAACCGTATCCTGGCCTGCCTCGACATGTTGGTGGACGGCCCGTTCGTTCAGGATTTGTACGATATCTCGTTGCGCTTTAGGGGCTCGAGCAATCAGCGCGTGATTGATATGAACGCCACGCGCGCCCGTGCTGTGCGCGAGGGCGTTGCGCTTTGTGATGCGGTTGAACTTTGGCGGGACGATCCAGTCTATTCGACCCATACTATGTAGCTTGTGGCCGATGCCAAAGGGCGTGGTACCATAGCGCGAACGCAAAATCGGAAAAGTGAGGCCCAGATGATCGATCAGGAAAAAGTCGAGGCCGCCATTAAGCTGTTGCTTGAGGGCATAGGCGAGGACCCAACTCGTGAGGGCCTGCTGGAGACCCCGGCGCGCGTTGCCCGTATGTATGGTGAGATCGCCGGCGGTATGGACCAGAGTGCCGAGGAGCACCTGTCCAAAACCTTTGCCGTCGCTTCGAACGATTTGGTTATCGAGCGCGACATCACGTTCTACTCGCTGTGCGAGCACCATTTGCTGCCGTTTTATGGCAAGGCCGCCATTGGCTATATCCCTAACGGTCGGGTGGCTGGGCTTTCCAAACTCGCCCGCACGGTTGAGGTTTATGCCCGCCGTCTGCAGCTGCAGGAGCAGCTGTGTGCGCAGGTTGCCGACGCTCTCATGGATTATCTCGCTCCCCAGGGAGCGATTGTGCTCATGGAAGCCGAGCATATGTGCATGACCATGCGCGGCGTGCAAAAGCCCGGCACCAAGACCGTGACGCTCGCTCGCCGCGGCGTCTTTGAGACTGATCCCGCGCTCGAGGAGCGGTTCTTTAGGATGCTGGGCCGTTAGCATGAGGGTCGTCAACGACTTTACATCGAAGACCGATGAGGGGACGTCGCGTCGCGGCTTTATGGCTTCGGGCTTGGCTCCCTTTGGTGCCATGCCTCGCATTGATTACATTTGCGCCAACGGGCTGTTCCGGCGGCACCTGGGTAACATTGCACAGTTGGAATCGGGGCGCATCTTCTGCCGCCACGGTATTGACCATCTTCTCGATGTCGCTCGCATTATGTGGATCAAGAATCTCGAGGAACAGCTCGAATTTGACCGTGAGGTCATCTACGCCACGGCACTTCTTCACGATATCGGCAAAGATGAACAGTATGAATCGGGTATATCCCATGATGTTGCAAGCGAACGCGTCGCTGATGCGATTCTCGGCGGCATGCCCGATGACGTGGCGTTTGAGCCGGCCGATGCCGCAGCCATTAAGACGGCCATTCTGGGCCATCGAAAGCTGCGCGTGAACAGCCAACCGCTTGAGCGTCTGCTCTATGCGGCCGACAAAGCGTCGCGCGCCTGCTTTGCATGCCCCGCGCGCAATGCTTGTAACTGGAGCGATGATAAAAAGAACCTGTCGATTCGCGTGTAGTTAGTTTGCGCGGTCGGGGTTCTAAACGAAGGAGACGATCGCGATGAGCAACAAGAAGCTGCCCGAGAATGCAACCAAGACTGAAGGCGCCGAGCTCGCCCGCCGTGGCAGGGGCGAAATATCCACCGCAACGGCGGTGCCCCACGTGAGCTATGACGATCTTCGCCATGCCGATCGCATTACTATCGACGGTCTCGAGGTCTTTGCTAACCACGGCGTGTATCCCGAAGAGAACGCGCTGGGCCAGAAGTTCATCGTGTCCTTGGTGCTCTATGCCGACCTGCGTGCAGCGGGGGAGCACGATAACCTGGACGCCTCGATTGACTACGGCTCGGTGCAGCGGTTTCACGCCCTGCTCGACACATACTGCCCCAA
>CABUAL010000229.1 GCA_902489515.1 uncultured Collinsella sp.
TGCCGCCGACGCCCATCAGGAACACGGCGTCGTAGCCCTCGTCGGCGACCTTGTCAGCGAGCGCGGTCATCTTCTTGCCGGTCTCGTAGAGCGCCTTGCCGTCCTCGAGATAGCCCTCCTGGTCGAAATGCATGATCTCGATCTTCTCGGTTTCCTTCATTTGTCTCTCCTTTCTGGGGTTGTTTCCACATCCCCCATGCCAACGGGCATCAAAACCCGCTTACATTCCGTAACACTCAGCCGCTTTGGCCTTAAGCGCATTGACTGACTCTTCGTAGCCCTCTGCCTTGACCTCCATTTGCTTGGAGACAGCATCGAGATACGGGTGAACGTCCCATGACTTCAGACGCTCGGCGATTATGGCCGCAATCGTCTGGAAGAACACAAGATTGGGAATTGCGCTGAGCAGCGGAGCCACCTGAGGCACCGCAACCTCGTGAGCCTTACCCCTGGGATGGGCCGTGAGCAGCACCGTTTTTGTCGTAACGTTCGATAGCGCATCGGCGATATTCGCAAGACGCTCCGACCCCTGCGGATCGTCAACGATAAACACCAGATAGCCCGGAACGATCTGCATCTCGGGACCGTGAACGAACTCCTCGCCCTCGTGATGCATGGCAGGAATCTTGATGGTCTCGCTCAGCTTGAGCGCCGCCTCCTCGGCAACGCCGTAGTTGGGGCCGTTGCCGACGACCATGGCGGGCATGTGCTCAGAAAGCTCGAGCATGTGGTCTTGGACATATTCCTCGGCGGTCTTGCACATCACGGCATTGGCCTGGATGGCCTCGCGCAGGTCGTCAAGACGCTGGGCAACGCCCTTGGCGTCAATCGTTCCGCGCGCCCGACCGCCGTAAATACCAAAGAGCACCAGGTACTCAACGAGCACCTCGACGCCCAGAGTCACAAAGTCCACCGACTCGACGCCCACACCGTAGTCAAGAACGATGTCAGTGTGCTCCTTGATGGGCGCCTCGACGTTTGCCGTGAGCGCAACTGCAGCCATATCGTGTGCGCGCATGTAATCGAGCGCCGCAATCGTATTGGTCGAATAGCCACTCTGCGAGACGGCGATGTTGAGCGCATGCTGCGGATAGGTGTGTTCAAAATCAACGAAGGCCTCGGGCGTCACAACGGACACCTGCATTTGCAGCGCATCTTGCAGGTAATCGCGGGCGCAATCGGCGGCATGGCGCGACGAACCCGAAGCAACGATGCGCAGCGCGTCAAAAGAACCGGACTGGAAAATATCAACGAGCTGCGCTACCAGCTCAGACGAACGCTCGAGGTTCTCTCCCATACGCACATGGGCGAGTTGAACGTAATCGAGCATCTTCATCGTCTCACCTCGCAACAAATCATTAGTATTTGATACCAATCACGATTACAGGTTACGGCTTTTTGATACCTCTTTGTCGATTAATTTATTCCCTTCGGCGAACGGTCGATTTTGAGCCCTGTAAGGTTGTATATACAGCTGACCCAACGAATCAAAATTCCGTCAGCTTTTCAGCCCGTTATGCAAAAAAACCAGCTAGTACGTATAGGTATATCCACCCGCATCACCGCGGTTAAACGACTTGACGTACTCGATCGCCTGGCCGCTCGCATCGAAGCTCACGCACTCAAGCGTCAAGGCAAAATCGCCCTGCTCCAGTCCAAGCAGGCCGGCATCTCGTGCGCCCAGCGCTTCGATATCGAGCTTTTCCTGTGCCATGACCGGCTTTCGGCCCAACATCTCATAGGTCTCGTACAAACTGAAGACCGACACGTCAATATCTTCGATTGTGGGAAACAGCAGGCACGGGATGAACGCCGTCTCAATCGATACGGGGTCGCCGTTGACGCAGTTCAAACGCCGAATCGAATACAGCAAATCGTCCTCGGCAATACCAAACAGGTTGGCATAATATGGGCCCGCATAACGCTTGGAACGCGCGAGGATGCGGACGGACGGCTCGCCACCCGAAGCACGAACCGATTCGCGAAAGCCTCCTGTTCGCTCGTACGCAACGGGCACTTTCTGTGCCACAAACGCGCCCTTTCCGCGGACGCGTCGAATCTGCCCACGCCGAACCAACTCATCGACAGCACTTCGGATGGTCAAGCGTGTCGTACCAAATTCCTCGGCGAGGTCTTTTTCGGACGGAATCATGGAACCCGTGGGATATATTCCGCGCTCGATACGCTCCTCGATGCGGCGTCGAATGCGCATATAAACCGGGGTGGCAACTACTGTTTCAGCCATTGTTCACCTGCCACGCTCCTCATGCCGTTCTCTTCGCCGTTATCGGCAAAGCGGAACTTTGTGGGCAAAATCACCGATTTGCAATGCTCCACAAAACGCATGTCCTTATCAAATTCGATCGTGCTCTCATAGAACACCGGCGTTCCCTCTTCTTGCTGGAGCAGCTCGGCCTCCTCGGCGTTCAAACGCGAGATGGAAATATGCTCACGTCCATGCTCAACACGCACGCCGCCTTCTTTGAGCAGGACATCGTAAAGGCTCTCACACTCAAAATCGTGATCGGGAAGCGCGGGACACAGGGACAGGTTAACGTGAGCGGTCTCGATTGACGCCGGCTCGCCCTCAATAAGTCGAACGCGCTGCATACGGAGTAAAGGAGCGCCTACAGACACCCCAAGCTTGTCGGCAAGCGCCTCATCCGCCTCGATGGTCCCGGTGGAAACCAGACGAGAAGAGGGGTGCAGGCCGGCAGTCCGCACAGCATCGGAAAAGTTATACGTTTCCTGGAAGATGTTCAGCGGCTTGGGAGGGCACACATACGTACCCGATCCGCGACGGCTCTCGAGCGTTCCACACGAGATGAGCCGCGTGATACCGGCGCGCAACGCCGTGCGCGAAACGCCGATCTCTTCGCACAGCACGCGCTCGGCCGGCAGGCGATCGCCGCCGGCAAGCTGGTGGTGCTGGATATACCAAAGAATTCCCTCAACAGCACGATCTTTGGGGGGAATTGCATAAGATTCGCCTGCCATTGCACAGACTCCTCATTCAGAAACGTATGCCGCCAAAATTAGACCA
>CABUAL010000230.1 GCA_902489515.1 uncultured Collinsella sp.
GCCGAGCGCTTGGTGACGAGCCGATCATGCCGCAGGACTCGCCCGCCGCCTTGATGATGGACTGGAGCATAAAAGCGGCCGTGGTCTTTCCCTTGGTGCCGGTGATGCCCACGATCTTGACGTCGTGGTCGGGACGGTCGTAGACCTCCGGCGGCAACAGGGCCATGGCCGTGCGAACACTATCAACAACCAGCATCGCAGCACCGCTCTCCTGCGCCAGCGGCTCCAGAGACTCGACCAGCGACTCCTCGCACACAAATGCGACGGCGCCCGCATCGAGCGCCATGCTCAAAAACGCGGGCTTAAAGGCAGCACCTTTGCAAAAGAATACGTCACCTGCCGAGACCGCGCGCGAATCAAACGAGCAGCCGGTCACGGCGCGCTCGTCAACCTGCTCTGATGCGCGCAGCTCGCCGCACACATCGAGAAGCTTGGCAAGCGTATCGACCGTGGTCACGGTCGCGGAATCCGAATGGTGCATCTTTCACCTTTCTCAGCCATTTGGCAGGGACGGTTTTATAGTAACTGAAACGCACCCACGCAAAAACGGCTCCCGGAGGAGCCGTTACGCGCAGGCGTTCGTAAGCCGAGGCTAGGCAGCCTGAACAGCGGGCTGGTCCTCGTCGATAAAGAAGCGCTTGTACCACACTAGGAACACGAGCGGCGTATAGATCTTGCGCTGGAAATCGCCCTTGCCCGCAAAGTGCAGATCGAGCAGGTGCATGAGCTCGTCGGTATTGAAGAACTCGCTTGCCCACGGCGCGGTGAAGTACTCCTTGACATAGTCGTACCACTTTTGCTCGCGCAGCCAGTAGACAATCGGCACCGGGAAGCCCACCTTGGGACGGGTGGCCCACTCATCGGGCAGCGACTTGTTGGCAGCGTGGCGGAGTACCTGCTTGTTGCCGTTCTCGTTGATGCGGTAGCGATCGGGAATGTGCTCGGCGAACTCCATGACTTTGCGGTCCAGGAAGGGCACGCGCAGCTCCAGCGAGTGCGCCATGCACATCTTGTCGGCCTTGAGCAGAATGTCGCCCGGGAGCCACATGTTCATGTCCAGGTACTGCTTCTTGACCAGTTCGGGCTGACCCTTCACGCGTGCGTAGATGGGTGCAGCGAGCTCAAAGGCGCCATCGCCGGTGTTGTACTCGGGCTTGAGCACGCCGTCGACCTCGCGCTCCGGCCATACCAGAGCCTGTCCCAGGAACGACTTCTCGGGGATCTCGGCACCCTTGACCAGGAAGTTATGTCCCTTGAAGTACGGCATATGCAGCGCCAGGTTACCGAGCGCGCGACGGATGGGCAGCGGCACCATCTTTTTGTACTTGCGCACCGGGACCGTGTCCTCGTAGTAGGCGTAGCCGCCAAAGAGCTCGTCGGCGCCTTCGCCCGAAAGCACGACGGTAACGTCCTTGCGGGCCATCTCGGCCAAGAACCACAGCGGCACGGAAGACAGGTTGGACTGCGGCTCGTCCATGTGATACTGGATGTCCTCGAGCGCACCGAAGAACTCGTCGGCGGTAATCATCTTGCGAACGTTCTCGACGCCGAGCTTATCGGAAAGTTCCTTGGCGTAGTTGGTCTCGTTGAAGTTCTTGTAGTCAAAGCCCACCGAGAAGGTCTTGTCGGGCATGAGGCAAGCGGCGATGTAGCTGGAGTCGACGCCACCGGAGAGGAACGACGCGACCTTGACGTCGGCGATGCGATGGGCCTCGACACTCTCGTGCACGACCTCGTCCAGCTCATCGACATACTCTTCGAACGGCTTCTCGACGGCAGAGTAATCGCAATCCCAGTAGCGCTCGATGTTCATCTTGCCGGTCGGGATATCGACGGTAAAGTAGTGCGCCGGCGGCAGCTTGTAGACACCCTCGAAGAAGGTCTCCTCAGTCGCCGAATACTGCAGCGTCATGTACGGACGCAGAGCCTTTTTGTTGACCGCCTTGTGGAAGTGCGGGTAGTCCAGGAAGCTCTTGATCTCGGAACCAAAGAGCACGCCCGGAGCGCCGTCGCCCGCATCGGCCATGGGATAGTAGTAGAGCGGCTTGATGCCAAAGATGTCGCGGGCGCCAAAAAGCTTGTTCTTCTTTTTGTCCCAGATGACGAAGGCGTACATACCGCGCAGGCGATCGAGAACGGCCTCGCCCCACTCCTCGTAGCCGTGCAGGAGGCTCTCGGTGTCGGCGCCGCAGTGGAACTTGTAGCCCTTGGCCTCGAGCTCGGAACGGAGTTCTTGGAAGTTGTAGATCTCACCGTTGAAGACAATGACGACGCTACCGTCCTCGTTGGCCATGGGTTGGGCGCCAGCCTCGGTCAGGTCGAGGATCGACAGGCGGCGGAAGCCGAGGGCAACGCGGCCGTCGATAAACTGACCGCCCATGTCGGGACCGCGATGGACGATGCGGTCCATCATCTTGGTGAGCACCTCGGATTGGTTATCCGTCCCACCGACAAAACCGACAAAACCGCACATATACTATCCCCTCTGCTGTTGCTGGGCATCAAATCGAATCAGTAGCTTTTGAGTATACCCGAGGGCGTAAAGAGGGGCGGAATGTTCAGGCAATCTCAACTGAATCAGCTCCGCTGTGACACGCGCGAGTTACCTTTAATGGATATGAGGTGAATGGGGCGATTGTTTTGCTATACTCTCTCCGCACGGGCGATTGGCGCAACGGTTAGCGCAGGTGCTTTACACGCACAAGGCTGGGGGTTCGAATCCCTCATCGCCCACCACTGAATTGTTAGGCTCCCAGCAATGGGAGCCTTTCTTTTTTGGGCCCATCGCAGAGGGATTCGAACCCCACAGCTCACTCGTTTCAAGGGCAGTGGTCAAAAAATGCCAAATATGAGTACTGCTACCTCTTTTGTAACAGCATTTTCGAGGTCCCAAAGGGCAAATCTGACATCAAAGCAACGGCTAACGGTCCAGATGAGCATGTTTTCTGACAGCAAAACTGGACATATGCGGTAGCGCGCAGAGATGTGGTGTAAGAGGCGGGGCATGACCCGCCTCCTCCCTTTCTT
>CABUAL010000231.1 GCA_902489515.1 uncultured Collinsella sp.
GCCTGCCGCCTTGGGGGACTGTGGGGCACGGCCGCGCGCGGCCTCGGGGTTCGAGATGTCGCGACGCACGCGACCGACCCAGATCAGGTCCTGGTCGGACGTATCCATCGGCATGGGGAAGCGATCGTGCGCATCCTCGGCGCTCATGTCGTCAACCAGCTTCACGCCCGGAGCGGCAGCCAGCGCAGCACGGGCCTCTTCCACCGTGATGTCGCGCTCAAACTCGAGCGTAATGCTCTCGGAGTGCGAGCGCAGCACAGGCACGCGCACGCAGGTGCAGTTCACGCGCAGCTCGGGCAGGTGCATGATCTTACGGCCCTCGTTTTGCAGCTTCATCTCCTCGGAGGTAAAGCCCTCCTCCTTGACGCCGCCAATCTGCGGAATCAGGTTGCTCGCCAGCTGGGCGGCAAATGCGCGCGGCTCGGGAATCTCCTCGCCACGGCCCAGGGCAGCAAGCTGCGCTTCGAGCTCGGCCATACCGGGAGCGCCGGCACCAGAAGCCGCCTGATACGTCGAGACGATCATGCGCTTCACGCCGGCAAGCTGATGCAGCGGCCACGTGGGAACCAGGCCGATGATGGTCGCGCAGTTGGGATTGGCGATAAGGCCGTGATGCCATTTGATATCGTCGGCATTGATCTCGGGCACGACCAGCGGCACCTCGGGATCCATGCGGAAGGCGTGGCTGTTGTCGACCACGACGGCTCCGCGCTTGACGGCCTCGGGCAGCAGCTCCTTAGCGATATCGTCGCCGGCAGCGCCGAGCACGATGTCGCAGCCCTCAAAGGCCTCGGGGCAAGCTTCCTCAATCACGATCTGCTCGCCGCGGAACTCAACGGTTTTGCCCGCGGAGCGTGCACTTGCCAACAGCTTGAGCTTGCCGACCGGGAACTCCTGCTCGTTGAGGCACTCAAGCATCTGGGTGCCCACGGCTCCCGTCGCGCCCAAAATAGCAACCGTGTACTGTTTCATGCTTCCCCCTTTAAAGGTTGTGGCTTTTGCCCGCACGCCGAGCAGGCCGATTATTGTTGCCAGTGTATACAAGAACAGGGCGGGCACGAAACCCGCCCCGTCGAAACGAAACCGAAACGAAACGCCCCGCCGTAGATTTTGAGGCAACTCCCAAAAATCTAGCGAGATAGCAGCTACTTGTGGAGCGCAGCCAGAGCGGGATCGACCGGCGCGGAAGCCTCCAGGTCGGAGACCTTCACAATGCCGTTCTCATCGGAGAAGGCACGGTAAATGGTCCGAATCGCAAGGTCGAAGTCCTTCTCCTCGACACCGATGATGATGTTGATCTCGTCGCAGCTCTGCGAAATCATACGCACGCTCACGCCGGCCTGGCCAAGCATGCCAAACAGATGGCCCGAGATACCTGCGCGGCCGCGCAGGTTACGGCCGACGGTTGCGATGAGCGCCAAGCCCTCGACAACCTCGATCTCGAGCGGCTCGACCTCCTGCTGGATGTCGCCCACGAGCGAGTACAGCGAATCGTGCACATCCTTCTCCTGCACCACGGCGCCAAAGCGGTCGACACCGGTGGGCATGTGCTCGACGGAAACGTCATAGCGCTCGAACACCGAAAGTGCGCGGCGCATAAAGCCGACACGGGGCTTGGTACGGTCACGAGCCACGTTGATGGCGACAAAACCGCGCTTGCCGGTCACGCCGGTAATGATGGGCTCGGCCTCGCCCTCATCGGCCGTCTCGCTAATGATGGTACCGGGGTCCTGCGGCGCATTGGTGTTCTTGATGACCAGCGGAATACCCGCCTCGCGCACGGGGAACACGGCCTCCTCGTGCAGGACGCTTGCGCCCATGTACGAAAGCTCGCGCAGCTCCTCGTAGGTAACGCGCGCAATGGGCTGAGCCTCGGGAACAATACGCGGATCGGCAGAATAGAAGCCCGAGACATCGGTCCAGTTCTCGTACAGATCGGCGCCCAGGCACTTGGCCAGAATCGAGCCGGAAATATCGCCGCCGCCACGGTCGAGCAGCTTGATCTGGCCCTCACGCGTCGCGCCGTAGAAACCGGGCATAACAAAGCCGCCCTGCTGACCGTACTCCTGCACCAGCTCAGAGGTGCGATTCATGCTGAGCGTACCGTCGTGATGGAACGCCACAACCGTCGCGGCGTCCAGGAACGGTAAGCCCAGGTACTCGGCCATCAGGCGGGCGGTAAAGTACTCGCCACGGCTCACAAGCTCCTCGGTGGAGTAGCCGCCCGAGCGGGCGCGCTCGGCAAAGGCCGCGAACTCCTCACGGATGGGATAGGTAAGCTCCAGCTCGTCAGCGATATCAAAATAGCGCTGGCCAATGTCCTCGAGCAGCTCCTCACACGACACGTGGTACTTGACGTGCGCGTTGACCAGGTAGAGCAGGTCGGTCACCTTGGTGTCGCCCTTAAAACGGCGACCGCAGGCAGAAACCACCACAAAACGGCGAGCCGGGTCGGCATCGACGATGGCCTTGATCTTCTTAAAGTGTTCGGCGTCGGCGACCGACGAGCCGCCAAACTTGGCAATCTTAATCATGGGCTGGAGGTTACCTTTCTAAAAAGCCTCTGCGAACCTATTTTGCGCGCTCTGATACCATGGTTTCACCGATTGGGACCAAGGCATCCGAGGAGCAGTGTTATATGGGAACTTATCATAGTACACGAGGACGCACTTTATCGTGCTCAAGTAAGGTGGCAATCCGTACCGGCATCGCTCCCGACGGGGGTTTGTTTGTCTCGGACGAGCTCGGCACCCAGCAGGTCGATATCAGCTCGCTTGCAGATAAATCGTACTTTGAAATCGCTCAAGATGTGTTGGGAATGTTACTGAATGATTACACGGCCGAAGAAATTTCGGCGTGTGTCGACGAGGCATACCGCGGCACGTTCGCGAGTGAAGAGGTTACGCCGCTCGTCAAACTCGACGCTGCACTGGGCGCCGACGCCCCTCAGACCTATGTGATGGAGCTCTTTGGCGGCCCCACAAGCGCCGCCGACGTTGATGGAGTTGGCGCTCGAAA
>CABUAL010000232.1 GCA_902489515.1 uncultured Collinsella sp.
GTAGAACGGCGGAACTAAATAACAATCCCGTTGCAGTGGTCGATTTCGTGCTGGATGATTTCGGCGGTGTAGCCCGAGAAGTTTTTGATGCGGTTGACGAAGTTCTCGTCCAAATACTCAACCTTAATGCGGCGATAGCGGGTGCAGGGACGCTCGCCGATCAGCGAGAGGCATCCTTCGCTCGTCTGATAGGCATTGACCTGTTCAAGAATTTGAGGGTTGTACATCAGGAGCGCCCTGTTGCCGTCCTTTACGCAGATGATGCGTTTGCGCACACCGATCATGTTGGCGGCGAGCCCCACGCACTCGTGCTCATGCTCGTGGAGTGTATCCAGGAGGTCCTGCCCGGTCGCGGCATCGTCGGGCCCCGCGTCTTCGGAAGGCAGGCGCAAAAAGAACTCGGATTTCATGATGGGCTTAATCATGGCGGGCTCCTCATGTCTTATGCTTTCGTGGACTTTTAATAATAGCGCGGAAGGAAAGCTGCGCGTTCGCGTTACAATCTTTTGACGTTGGACCATGTTGCCAGATTCGTCGTGTACGGCGTCTGGCGTAAGTCTAGGGCTCATTTTTCGCCCTGGACTGTTCCTCTGGGGCGATGCGACTGTCGTTCCAAGAGGAAGGAAATGCATGGGGAGCAAATCTCAGCAACAAGTTCAAGCAACGCCATCGGCCACTGCGGCGCTTCTCGTCGTTATGTATATTGCAGCCTTTGTTGCCGCGTTTAACGAGAACATCATTAACGTGGCGTTGCACGACATTATGGCAGCCTTTTCGGTGAGTGCCACCACGGCGCAGTGGCTCGTTTCGGGCTACATGATCGTGACGTCGATCTTTACGGCCATCATGGCCTTCCTGTCCGGCCGTTTCTCGACGCGCAAGCTGTTGTTTTTCGCATGCGGATGTATGGTCGCCGGCGAAGTCCTGTGTCTGATCGCTCCGTCGTTTAGCGTTTTGCTACCAAGTCGTATTTTGCAGGCTGCGGGATCGGGCATCTTGTTCCCGCTCATGATGAACGTGGTGCTGTCTTGCGCCCCGCGCGAGAAGCTCGGTCTGTATCTTAGCCTGGGCGGTGCCTGCATTACGCTAGGGCCGGCGTTTGGACCCGTAATCAGCGGTCTTATGTGCACGTTGTTCGGCTGGAGGGCGGTGTTCGTAGTGCCGCTGGTGGGCGGCATTGTGGTCGCTGCGGCGGGCGTTAAGCTTGTTCAGAATGTCGGAGAGCGCTCGAGCACCACGCTTGATATTCTGTCGGTTGTTTTGCTCGCCGCCGGCATTACGGCATTCGTGTATTCCGTAGGCGAGTTCTCGACCAATCTGATTGCCGGCATCGTGACGCTCTTCGCCGCCATTGTGCTGCTCGGCCTGTTTGCGGCCCGTCAGCTCAAGCTCGAGCATCCGGTGCTTAACGTGCGTCCCATGGCGAGCGTTCGTTTTTGGCCCGCGTGCCTGCTTGTGGTGGTGTCGATGATGACGACGTTCTCGATGAGCGTTTTGTTGCCGCTCTATTTTGAGGGCGCATACGGCATGACCGCACTTATTGCGGGCTTGCTCATTTTGCCGGCGATTGCCTGCAACGCCGTGACCTCGATTGTGGGCGGACGCGTGATGGACGCCCGTGGCGCATGGCCGCTGCTGCCGGTCGGCTTTGCCCTGATTGCCGTGGGGCAGACTGCCATCTCGATGACGGCGGCAAGTATGAACATCGGCGTCGTCGTGGCGCTGACCGTTGTGGTGTATGCCGGAGTCGGTTTGGTGCTGAGCCCCTCGCAAACGGCCGGCTTGGAGACGCTGCCTGCCGCTGAGCATCCCCACGGAACGGCATTGCTTAACACGTGGAACATGATTGCCGCATCGTTTGGCCCATCGCTGTTTATCGGTCTGCTCTCGAGTTCTGCGGCGACTGCCGGCGCGGCTGGCGCTGCGACCGACGTTGCCCAGGCGATTGGATTTGCAACTGCCGTGCGTGTGGCGGCTGTGATTGCCGTGGTCGGGTTCGCGACGTCGCTGGTGTACGCTCGTCGCGAGTCGCACATGTCGCATTAATGTGTGCACATAGATTCTGCAGCTAGATTGGATGGCGACACCATAAACTAATGGACGTTTTGCCGAGAGGCATGAATGTTTAAAGCGCAAAGAGTGCGCGACGGGCCCCGCGAATGGGGCGATGATGCCCGAGAGGGCCAAGAAGGAGTCTCATGTCCGAGAACGAAGAGATCATGAACGAGACCGAGAACGAGACCATGGCTGCCGAGGTTGAGGCAGTCGAGACCGTGGAGACCGAAGCTGCCGAGGTTGAGGCTGCTGACGAGGTTTCCGCCGAGGAGGAGGCCGAGGTTGTCGAGGCCGCCGTTGATTACGATGACGAAGAGCTGATGGACAAGATGCAGAAGGCCGCCCGCCTGCTGCGTAGCCGTCGCTTTGCTATTTCCAAGGAGGAGGAGGCCAAGGCCGAGCGCATGGCGAACATCGAGCGCGCCATCAAGCTTCTTGACCTCAAGCCCAAGATGGAGCAGAAGGAAATGTCCGACCTGCTGGGCATGCGCCTCCGTGAGCTCGATGGCCTGATGGCCGAGGCCGAGGCTGCCGATCTGGTCGGCCGCATCGACGACGCCGAGGGCGATATGCGCAAGATTGTTGTCTTCGCCGCCGAGGATGCCGCTGAGGGCCTGGTCGAGCTTGCCAACAAGAAGGAGAAGCTCCTGCCCGAGCTTTCTTATGAGGAGGCCACCGAGCTGATGGCCGCTCTCGATAAGGTTATCGCTCCGCTCGTCGCCATGGGCCTGGACGAGGACCGCGGTCCTCGCGGCGGCCGTGACGACCGTGGCGGCCGTGGCGGCGACCGTGGCGGTCGCGGCGGTTTTGGCGATCGCGGTGGCCGTGGCGGTGACCGTGGCGGTCGCGGTGGCGATCGCGGCGGCCGTGGCGGCTTTGGTGACCGTGGCGGCGACCGTGGCGGTCGCGGCGGCTTTGGCGGCAACCGTGGTGGCTATGGCGATCGCGGCGGCAACCG
>CABUAL010000233.1 GCA_902489515.1 uncultured Collinsella sp.
CTCGCTCGAGCCATACGTGCTGTCGTAGGTGGCGGCGAGCTCCTGCTCGATGCTCTGCGCCTCATCGGGCGTATAGTCTTCGGGCTTCTCAATGGGCAACTCGTTGACCATTTCGGTGAACGAAGTGATAAAACCCTGAGACGCATATGTGGTGATGGGCTGCCAACGGTCAAATCCAAAATTCAGCGCCTGCTCCAAGTCGATGCTGGAAAAGCCCGAGAGCCCCACAACGGTCACTAACAGAAAAGCACAGAGGTTAGCGGCGATTGCGGGGAAGACATGGGTGGGCGTACGGAGCTTTCGCGGACGGATAAGCGAAAGAAGCCCCAGGGAAATCTCCAGCAGGGCGAGAGAGGTTACGATTCCGGCGGTAAAGGTAAACTCGTATCCCTCGCTCACCTCCATTGCGGTGCCAAGGGCCAAGATATCGCTTGGCAGGATGGCTTCGCCTTTAAACGTTATGACGAAGTGCTCGGCAATGCCAAGGATGCAGCAGGCGACGGGCACGAGGGCCATGACGCCTCCATGACGCTGTCCCAGCAAATAAAGGGAGAGCAGAACCGTCGCGAGCAGCCCGACGGAAAACCCGAATGAGTTGGCGGGAATGCGATAGAACGTTTCGTTGCAGGCAATTTCGAGTGAAACGAACGAGAGCGCTGAAACAGCGGCGATGACAAGGATGTCACGGCAAATACAGGCAACCGTTCCCGTCGCAAGATCGGTTTGGTCGATAAGTCCCGAAACCAAGGGCTCGACAAGAAGTATGACGGCGGCAGCACCGAGCGCCGAATAAGAAAGGACCCATAGGGAACTGTCCTCATTTACGAGCAATTGATTCGTAATCCATGCAGCTACCATGCCGAGCGGGATGAGGAGCGTCGCGCACCAAAAGACGCGGGCAATGGGTGGCTTTTCATTGTGTTTGATTGAAAAATACACGCGCACGACGACGGTGGCCACGATAAGGATGGCGATGAATATGGGCAGATTGGCCATGTCACTCGAAGTGATTTCAAGGGGGATATCTTCGGTCATGGACGTTCCTCTGTTACGGCAAATTAAGTTCAGTATTAGATTACTGTAACCTTTCCACGGCATTTCGAGAAACAAAGCGCCCGATACGCAAAGCTAAAGGTCTGCGAATCTTGTATTACGAACATCTGTGCGCGTCGAGTGCGCTAAACTCATCGACAGTATGATTCGATGCAATAGGAGGCAAGGAGCTTCCATGTCTGATTCTTCTATCGTTATTCGCGGCGCTCGTGAGCACAACCTCCGTGATATCGATGTTTCCATTCCGCGTGACCAACTCGTGGTCATTACCGGTCTTTCTGGCTCGGGCAAGAGTTCGCTGGCATTTGACACTATCTATGCCGAGGGCCAGCGTCGATACGTTGAGAGCCTTTCGAGCTATGCGCGCCAGTTCTTGGGCCAGATGGACAAACCCGACTTGGATTCAATCGACGGCCTTTCGCCGGCGGTGTCGATTGACCAAAAGACGACGTCTAAAAACCCTCGCTCGACGGTTGGCACCGTAACCGAGATTTATGACTATCTGCGCCTGCTGTTCGCCCGTGTGGGCACCCCGCACTGCCCCGAATGCGGCCGCGTCATTGAGCGTCAGACGACCGACCAGGTTGCCGACAAGGTCTTGGCGGCGGGGGAGGGCCGCCGCGCGTTTGTGCTGGCACCGGTGGTGCGCGGGCGAAAAGGCGAGTACACCAAACTGTTTGAGGACCTTCGCGCCGAGGGCTTTAGCCGCGTGCGTGTCGACGGTGAAGTGCGCTCGCTCGACGATCCGATCGATCTGGACAAGAAGTTCAAGCACGATATCGAGGTCGTGGTCGATCGCATCGTGATCCGTGAGAACTCTCTGGGCCGTATCGCCGAGTCTGTTGAGCAGGCGACCGCGCTGGCTCACGGCAATGTAAACGTGTACATGCTGCCCAATCGTGATGCTCCCGAGGGGACCGAGGGCGAGCTGCTGGAGTATTCGTTGGCCTTGGCGTGCCCGGAGCATGGTCACTCCATTGACGATCTTCAGCCGCGTGATTTTTCGTTCAACGCTCCCTATGGCGCATGTCCTGAGTGCGACGGCCTGGGCTTTAAGAAAACCGTTGATGCCGAGGCGCTGATCGAGGACCCCTCGAAGTCCATTGCCGACGGAGTCTTTGGTAGCCTGTTCGGCAATTCGAACTACTATCCGCAGATTTTTGCTGCGGTCTGCAAACACTTTAAGGTGAGCACCGATACGCCGTGGGAGGACTTGCCCCCTCGCGTGCGTCGTGCATTCTTGGATGGCCTGGGCGATACGAAGATCTCGGTCGACTACCAAAAGCTCGACGGACGTCGCAGCCAGTGGGATACCAAGTTTTCGGGCGTTCGCAACATTCTGTACGAACGCTATACCGAGACGACGAACGAGAACACCAAGGCGCGCTTGGAGAAGTACATTCGCGAGGAACCGTGCTCGAGCTGCCACGGCGCTCGTTTGCGCCCTGAGATGCTCGCCGTCACCGTGGGCGGCAAGTCCATTTACGAGGTTTGTTGCCTGTCGTGCCGTGAGTCGCTCGAGTTTTTTGAGGGCCTGGAGCTCACCGAGCGCCAACAGTTTATCGGCGGGCGCATCGTCAAGGAAATCCTGGAGCGCTTGCGTTTTCTGGTCGATGTTGGACTCGACTATCTGACGCTCGATCGTGCCTCGGCGACGCTTTCTGGTGGCGAGGCGCAGCGTATTCGCCTGGCAACGCAGATCGGCGCGGGTCTCATGGGCGTGCTCTATATTCTGGATGAGCCCTCGATCGGTCTTCATCAGCGTGACAACGAGCGCCTGATCAAGACGCTCGAGCGCCTGCGCGATATCGGCAATACCGTTATCGTCGTCGAACACGACGAGGATACAATCCGTGCCGCCGACTACGTGATCGACATGGGGCCCGGCGCCGGCGTCAACGGCGGACACGTAGTCGCGGCGGGATCGGCGACTGGTCGATATCAATAACC
>CABUAL010000234.1 GCA_902489515.1 uncultured Collinsella sp.
GAAGAGATCGGCGTTTCCTGCCATTGCACAGACTCCTCATTCAGAAACGTATGCCGCCAAAATTAGACCAGCCCTCCCATGGCATCAAATTCGGCCTTGATCTTCTCGGCAACATTCCGATACGACTTATATAGACTTGAATCGCGTTTGACTTCGTCGGTCATAACGGGAATCTCTAATTTGGAAACCTCGTCTTTTCCCGTCTGAACCGCCACAACAACGCCCATACCAAGACACATATTACGCTTGGCGGCATTTATTTTTGCTGCCTTGGCAGGATTCGCCAGGATACGCTGGGCAAATTCCCGTTTTGAGGCCACTTCCTCGGCCTCCGGATCGCCTGCCTCGGCCACTTCGCACTGCAACACGTCCGCATAGTCAAAAATCTTCGGCTCGCCGCCGCGCTGATGTACGGCCCACTTGCGACGCGTGGCATCCTGGTAGATAGCCGGCAAAAACGTAAACCGCGGCGGGTCCAAAATCGTATCCGTGATGGTAAACACATCGGGATCAAAGGCATCCTGCGGGTTTTTCTTCTTGAACAGCCCCATATCAGCCTCCCGTACTAGCATTAAACAACTCAAGCTGAATATAGCACCAATTTCAAGCCGTCGCTTTATCACATCGGTGCGCGGCGCCTATGGCTCGCTCAGCGGAAGAGTTTACGGACGAGGGCCGGGGCGCCTGCCGGCAAATAGCGGACACTCCGCATGCAATCTATGCAAACAAACAAGTGCGCTTAGCTATATTCGGTAAGGTCAAGCACACTGCCCTTCACGATAAGCGCCGGCTCCAGAACGACCTCTTCGGCACGTCTACCGCCCCTACCGGCAAGACGCTTGGACATGCAGCCAAAAGCATGCTCCGCGAGGACACCGGGATCCTGCTCAATCGCGGTCAGCGCCGGCTCAAAGAGAACGTCGGCCGCCGAGTTGTCATAGCTTACGACCGAGATATCGCCCGGGATGCTCTTCCCCATCTCGTGCAAGCGCTTGAGCAAACCGAGGGCAATGTTGTCCGAGCTTGCGAACACGGCGGTGGCGTCGGTTGCGAGCACCGCCTCCGAGGCCTCGTAGGCGCTCGGAATGTAGTACTCGCTCTCAAACTCCAGGCGCGCGTCGATGGGCAGTCCCACCTCGCGCAGTGCGCGCTCATAGCCAGCAAGTCGCTTGCGGCCCGTATTGGAGCGACGCGCGTTAACCAAGCAGGCAATGCGACGGTGGCCTTGCTCGATCAGATAGCGGGTGGCCATGTAGCCGCCCATCTCGTGGTCGAACATCACCTTGTCGCACTCGAGGCCCTCAATGGCGCGGTCGACCATCACGGCAGGAATGGGCAGATGGCTCACTTCCTCGCGCAGGGCGCGATCGTCGGAGAACTCGTCGCCCACGACCAGGAAGACGCCGTCGACGCCGCGCGTCACCAGCTGGCGCAGCAGTTCCAAATCGTCATCGGCGCTTCCGCCCGAGCTGGTAATAAAGAGCGCGTAACCGTCCTCGCGGCAGCGCTTTTCCAAGCTGCCGGCAAGCGAGGCAAAAAAGCGACTCTCGATATTGGGAACGATAAGGCCCAGTGTGCGCGACTCGCGCATGACCAGGCTGCGCGCGATCTGGTTAGGAACATAGTGGTTGCGCGCCGCAACCTCCTTGATGAGCTTGCGGTTTTCTTCCGAGATGCGACAGGGCCGATTATTGAGAACAAGCGAGACCGACGAAGGGGAAAGCCCCACCTCCTGGGCGATCTGCTTGAGGGTGACTTTGTTGGCCATCTCGCTCCTTCCGGGTTTACGCGCAATCTCTTGAAAGTATAGCGACTGCCCATCTACCTCGGTGATAAACACTTTACCAATCCGGTGGACGGCTGTTTTATCGCCGTCAGCGCACCAAATCCGTCCAGGTGGGGTATATTGCAATCGATTGATGACAACAACCACCAAAAGGCGGATATTCGTATGCACGAGAACGACTTTTTTAACGAGGACCTGCTTTGCGCGCTCGCCGGCGTTGCCGGCGAGGACAACGTACTCATGAGCGAGCCCATGCGCGAGCACACCACGTTTAAGATCGGCGGCCCGGCCGATGTCTTTGTCACGCCCGACACCGAGCAGGGCCTCGTCGCCACGCTCGATACCTGTTATCGCTGCGATCTACCGCTCACCATCGTAGGCAACGGCTCCGACTTGCTCGTTGGCGACAAGGGCATCCGTGGCGTCGTCGTGGCGCTGGGCAAAGGTCTCTCCGACATCACCGTCGATGGCATGCGCGTCACGGCGGCAGCTGGCGCCTTGCTTTCCGATGTCGCCGCGGCGGCAGCCGAGGCCGGCCTCACCGGCATGGAGCCCATCTCGGGCATCCCCGGATCGGTCGGCGGCGCCTGCTACATGAACGCCGGTGCCTACGGTGCCTGCATGGCCGATGTGCTGGAGTCCGTGCGCGTCTACAAACCCGCTCGCCAGCTCGACGACGGCACCCGCGGCAGCGGCAATATCATTGAGTTCGATGTCGATGAGCTCAACCTGGGCTATCGCAAGAGCCGCATTGCCGACGACGGCTTCATCGTGCTTTCGGCCACCTTCAATCTCGCTCCGGGCAACGCCGCGATGATCAAGGCCGACATGGACGACTACCGCCAGCGCCGCGAGGACAAGCAGCCGCTCGACATGCCGAGTGCCGGCTCCACTTTCAAGCGCCCCGAGGGCTACTTTGCCGGCAAGCTCATCATGGACGCCGGCCTGCGAGGACACGCCGTTGGCGGCGCGCAGGTAAGCGAAAAGCACTGCGGTTTTATCGTCAACGCCAACCACGCCACCGCCGCCGACGTTGACGAACTCATCCGCGACATCCAAGCCAAAGTCAAAGAGCAGTTCGACGTAGACCTAGAACCCGAAGTCCACCGAGTAGGCGAATTTTTATAAAAAGAAGGCCCCGAAAGGGGCCTTCACTTTCTTTAATTCAGACAACCAGTCCGGTGTGCCGCGCCCCGAACCCAA
>CABUAL010000235.1 GCA_902489515.1 uncultured Collinsella sp.
TATCGCACAGCTCCTGTCCAACTACATCCTGGGCGAGAACAAGGTCGAGATCACCCAGGTGACCTCGGACACGCGCGAGTCCGTCCTGCAGAACGGCCAGGTCGACGCTGTCTTTGCCACCTACACCATCACTGACGAGCGCAAGAAGCTTGTATCCTTTGCCGGTCCCTATTACTACACGCAGCAGGCCATCCTGGTGCTTGCCGATAACGACGACATCAAGAGCGTCGACGACCTGGCCGACAAGAGCGTCGCCGTCCAGTCCGGCTCCAACGGCCCCGCCATCCTGGAGGAGCTCGCTCCCAAGGCCAGCCAGCAGGAGTTCAAGACCGACGAGGAGGCCCGCCAGGCACTCCAGCAGGGCCGCGTTGACGCCTACGTCATCGATAACAACATGCAGCAGAGCGCCCTGGTCCGCGAGCCCGGCAAGTACAAGATCGCCGGCAAGCCCTTCGGCAGCAAGGAGCCCTACGGCATCGGTCTGCCGCTCGATTCCGACGGCGTCGCCTTTGTCAATGACTTCCTTAAGAAGATCGAGGACGACGGCACCTGGACCGAGCTGTGGCAGATCTGCATCGGCGACCGTACGGGCGACACCAATGTTCCCGAGCTGCCCGAGATCGGCGCCTAGGCAGCGAGCCTGGTAACGGCCGCAACGAAACCATATGGAAACGCACGATGCGCTTTATTGCGATAAACTGTTTCCTCACTGAGTTGTCGGGGCTTCCGTACACGCGGGAGCCCCTTTCCTTATCGGCGGGAGGTCCGCATGAGTCTCTCCGAGCTCTGGTCGCTCTATGGCCAGAACTATATCGACGCGCTTCTAGCGACCTGGGGCATGACGCTTGAGTCGTTTGCCATCGCCATGGTGCTGGCCGTCGCCGTCACCGTGATGCGCGTGTCGCCACTCAAGCCACTGCGCGTCTTTGGCGACCTGTATGTCCAGGTCTTCCGTAACATCCCTGGCATCGCGCTGCTTATCATCGTCGTCTACGCGCTGCCACCGCTCAAGGTCGTCCTGCCCTACCGCACCTGCGTTATCGTCGCTACGGTGCTCTTGGGTTCTGCCTTTGGTTCCGAGAACTTTATGAGCGGCATCAACACCGTCGGCGTCGGCCAGGTGGAAGCAGCACGTTCTCTCGGCATGAGCTTTAACCGTATCCTCGCCAAAATCGTGATTCCGCAGGCGCTGCGCTCGAGCGTGCTGCCCATGACCAACCTCTTTATCGCCGTCATGCTCACCACTGCGCTCGGCAGCCAGGTGCCGCTTAAGCCGCAGGAGCTCACCGGCGTGGTGAGCTATATCAACACGCGCTCACTTGGCGGCGTCGCCGCGTTCTTTATCTCGGCGCTCGGCTACCTGGGCACGGCCTTTGTGGTGAGCCACATTGGCAACTACATCGATAAGAAGGTGAGGATCCTCCGATGAGCAAGCACTCCTCCCCTGCGCTTACCATGCGCGATGCGCTCTACGAGGCTCCCGGCCCCAAGATGCGCGCCAAGATTCGCATCGGCACCGCCATCTCGCTTGTTGCCGTCGCCGCACTCGTCGTCCTGGTACTGCAGCGCTTTTATGTGACCGGCCAGCTTTCGGTCCACTATTGGTATTTCTTTACGCACCTCACCACCTGGAAGTTCCTGCTTGCCGGCTTTGAGGGCACCGTTAAAGTCGCACTCACCGCTGGCGCCATCGCGCTGGTGCTGGGCTTAGCCCTTATGCTCGGCCGTACCAGCGACATTAAGCCGCTGCAGCTGGTCTGCCGCGTGCTCACCGATTTCTTCCGTGGCGTACCGAGCCTGCTGTTCATCTACTTCTTCTTTTTGGTGCTGCCCCAGTACAAGATCGCGCTGCCGTCGTTTTGGATGCTCACGCTCCCCGTCGCACTCGCTGCAGCCGGCGTACTCGCCGAGATCTTCCGCGCCGGCGTCAACGCCGTGCCGCGCGGGCAGGTCGAGGCGGCCCAGGCGCTCGGTCTCTCCAAGGCCAAAATCACCTTTAAAATCGTGTTGCCGCAGGCTATTCGGTTTATCATTCCGTCCTTGATTTCACAGCTTGTGGTCGTAGTCAAAGACACCACCGTCGCCTATGTGGTGAGCTATCCCGACCTGATGCAAAATGCCCGCGTGCTCATTACCAACTACGACGCCCTCGTGTCGGTCTACCTGGTTATCGCGGTCATCTACATCCTCATCAACGTCGCGATCAACAAGGCCGCTGTCTACGTTTCGCACAAGACCGGCGCGACCATCATCCGCTAACGCTTTACCATTTCGAGTCATAAGGAGCCGAGCACCATGGCACAGAGCACCTCTTCCACCGGCAATCAGCCGCTGATCGAGCTCAGACACGTCGATAAGCACTATGGCGATCTGCACGTCCTCAACGACATCAATCTCTCGGTCGACCGCGGCGAGGTCGTCGTTGTGATCGGTCCCTCGGGCTCGGGCAAGTCGACCATGTGCCGCACTATCAACCGTCTGGAAACCATCGACTCGGGCGAGATCCTCATCGAGGGCGAGCCCCTACCGCAAGAAGGCAAGGATCTTGCCCGCATGCGCGCCGAGCTGGGCATGGTGTTTCAGCAGTTCAACCTGTTCGCACATATGACCGTACTGCAGAACGTCATGCTGGGGCCGGTCGATGTGCTGGGCGTGTCCAAGGAGGAAGCTCGTGAGCGCGCCATGGACCTGCTGAGCCGCGTGGGCGTGGCCGAGCAGGCCGACAAGGTGCCCGCACAGCTTTCGGGCGGCCAGCAGCAGCGCGTGGCCATCGCCCGTTCACTCGCCATGCAGCCCAAGGCCATGCTTTTTGACGAGCCCACAAGCGCCCTCGATCCCGAAATGATCAACGAGGTGCTCGAGGTCATGGTCCGTCTGGCCCAGCAGGGCATGACGATGATCGTCATCACGCACGAGATGAACTTCGCCCGCCGCGTGGCCGATCGCGTCGATCGACGTAATGACGGATGACCTCAATGTCCTC
>CABUAL010000236.1 GCA_902489515.1 uncultured Collinsella sp.
AACACATCCTCCGTGATATCAACCGTGCCATGACGGTTTGGCCACCGTTGTTTTAGTCAAACAAGCTCGGCATGTCGTTTTCCTTCATGAGGGCACCGGCGGAGGGCAGACTCTGCGCGGTGAACTTCTCGGCCGAGACGCCGGCGCCGAGGATGTCCTCGGTCGTGCCGACGGTGGTGACCGAGCGGCCCTTCTTGGCCGTGAATGCCTGGACGCCCTGCGTGTTGGTGGTCGTCTTGGTCTTAAGCAGCGACGTGTTGAAGTTCATTAGGCGGTAGTCGCTCGAGACCAGCGCGATGTCGCGATCTTCCTTGAGCACTTGGGCATACAGCAGTTTGCTGCCGCCGTAAATGGCGTTCTTCAGGCGCTTGCGATTGGTCTTGGTGACGTATCCGGAGAGTGCGACGCGCACCACGCGGCCGTTCTCAAAGACAAACAGCACGTCGGCCTTGTAGTCCTCGGGATCGATGACCCAGATGACGCTCTCGTCGGGTTCCATCTCAAGATCGGTCGGCAGGTACGAGCCCAGCTGGGCCGACTTGGTGTCCTCAAATGCCGCGACCTTGCACTTGTACACCTGGCTCTTGTTGGTAAAGACCAGCAGCTCGTGCGTGTTGGAGGACGGGAACTCGATAAAGGGCTTATCGCCGTCCTTGTACTTGAGCGTGGCAGCCTTTTTGAGCACGCGGTCGGTCATCTTCTTGAGGTAGCCGTCGCGCGAGAGCATGATGGTAACCGGGTACTCCTCGACCTCGGGCTCCAGGCTCACCTCAATAACCTCGTGGGGCTCGATCCTGCCCGTGCGGCGCGGCATCACGTACTTCTTGTTGACGGCTGCCAGCTCGTCGCTGATGACCTTCTTGATGTTCTCCTCGCTGGAGAGGATCTCCTCAAGCTCGGCGATCTCGCCCTCGAGCTTCGCGATGTCCTTGGTGCGGTTGAGGATGTATTCCTCGTTGATGTTGCGCAGCTTAAGCTCGGCGACAAACTCGGCCTGGGTTTCGTCGATGTCGAAGCCGCGCATAAGGTTGGGCACGACCTCGGCCTCGAGCTTGGTGCCACGGATGATGGCGATCGCCTTGTCGATGTCGAGCAAGATCGCCTCGAGGCCGTACAGCAGGTGCAGGCGCTCGGACTTTTTGCCCAGGTCAAAGTTAATGCGTCGACGCGTGGACTCAATACGCCACTTGACCCACTCGTGCAAGATCTGGCGCACGCCCATAACGCGGGGGTAGCCGTCGACCAGCACGTTGAAGTTGCACGAGAACGAGTCTTGCAGCGTGGTCGAGCGATAGAGCTTGGCCATGAGCTTGTCGGGGTCGACACCGCGCTTAAGGTCGATGGCGATGCGCAGGCCCGAGAGGTCGGTCTCGTCGCGGATGTCGGCAATCTCTTTGACCTTGCCCTCTTTGGAGAGCTTGACGATGCGCTCGATGATGACATCGGTCTTGGTGGTGTAGGGGATCTCGTAGACCTCGATGATGCGCTCTTCGGGAATCCAGCGCCAGCGGGAGCGGATCTGGAAGCTGCCCAGGCCGGTCTCGACGATCTTCTCCATCTCCTCGCGGCGATAGATGATCTCGCCGCCGGTCGAGAAGTCGGGCATGGGCATGTACTCGAGCAGGTCGCAGTCGGGATCCTGCAGGTAGTGCATCGTGGCGGTGCAGACCTCGTTGAGGTTGAAACCGCAGATGTCGGACGCCATGGCGACGCCGATACCCTTGTTGGCCGAGACGAGGATGTTGGGGAACGTGGTGGGCAGCAGGCGCGGCTCCTTCATGGCGCCGTCGTAGCTGTCGACGAAGTCGACCGGGTCCTTGTCGATGTCCTTGAAGATCTCGGCGCTGATGGGGGAGAGCTTGGCCTCGGTATAACGCGAAGCGGCGTAGCTCAGATCGCCCGAATAGTACTTGCCAAAGTTGCCCTTCGACTCCACGAAGGGGGCAAGCAGCGCTTCGTTGCCCGTCGCCAGACGCACCATCGTCTCGTAGATCGCGGCGTCGCCGTGCGGGTTGAGCTTCATGGTCTGACCCACGATGTTGGCGCTCTTCTGGCGCTCGCCCTTGAGCAGACCCATCTTGTACATGGTGTAGAGCAGCTTGCGATGCGAGGGCTTAAAGCCGTCGATCTCGGGGAACGCACGCGAGACATTGACGCTCATGGCGTAGGGCATGTAGTTGACCTCGAGCGTCTGCGTGATCGGCTGGTCGGTGACCTCGGAGTGCAGGCCGATGACGTTCTCGGCGTTGACCTGCTTTTTCTTTGGCTGGTTCTTCGTCTTCTTCTTTGCCACGATTTCCTCTTGAACTTCTTATGGGCCGTCGTTATCGATTTGCTGCTACTGCAGGTCCAGCTGGTCCAGGTATTCCTTGCCGTGCTCGGAGATATGGCGCTTGCGGCCTGCCTCGTCGTTGCCCAGCAAAAGGTTGAACATGGTCTCCATCTTGGTGACGTCCTCGGGCTCCACCTTGATCAGACGACGCGTCTCGGGGTTCATGGTGGTGAGCCACATCATGTCCGGATCGTTCTCACCAAGACCCTTGGAGCGGTTGATGGAGCACTTTTGGTCGCCGATCTCCTTAAGGATGCCGTTCTTCTCGAGCTCGGTGTAGGCAAAGTAGGTCTTTTCTTTGCAGTTGATCTCGTAGAGCGGCGACTCGGCGATATAGACGTAGCCCTCGTCGATAAGTGTGGGCACCAGGCGGTAGAGCATGGTGAGCACGAGCGTGCGAATGTGGTAACCGTCGACGTCGGCGTCCGTACAGATGATGACCTTGTTCCAGTTGAGGTTGTCCAGGTCGAAGGCGCCAAGGTTCTTGATGCGCTTGTCTTTGATCTCCACGCCGCAGCCCAGCACGCGCATGAGGTCCATGATGATGTCGGACTTAAAGATGCGCGGATAGTCCTCCTTTAGGCAGTTGAGGATCTTGCCGCGGACATCGAGAACAAGGACGCCGCCAACAAGATCATGGAG
>CABUAL010000237.1 GCA_902489515.1 uncultured Collinsella sp.
AACAGCTCCGGAGGCCTTTTTTACTAGCAGACCCGCCATAGAAGCGATCATGGAGCCAGCCTGCTGCATGGCTTTGTAGGCGAACATATCGAAGGCGAGCAGGCAGCGCTCGTCGCCCTCGGAGGCGCGTGTACGGATGTCGCGGGCGTCGTTGGAGATGCCCGAGATGGCAAGCAGACCAGACTGCTTGTTCATCATGTCATCGACTTCCTGATAGCTGTAGCCGCCCTCGCGCTGGAGGTAGCACACGGTGGCCGGGTCAATGGAACCACAGCGGGTACCCATCATCAGACCGTCAAGCGGCGTGAGGCCCATCGTGGTGTCGCGGCACACGCCGTCCTCAATGGCGGCAAGCGAAGCACCGTTACCCAAATGGCACGAAAGCAGACGGTGGCAGCGCGAACCCAGGATCTCCTTGGCCATCATCCACTCATAGCGGTGGCTCGTGCCGTGGGCGCCGTACTTGCGCACGTGGTACTTGTCGCACACGTCCTTGGGCAGCGCGTAGGTATAGGCGACCTCGGGCATGGTCATGTGGAACGAGGTATCGAAGACGGCGACGTTGGGCAGCTCCGGATACTTCTCGCGGCAATACTCGATTGCTGCGGCCTCGCCGTAGTTGTGCAGCGGAGCAAGCGGTGCCACCTCAAGAATCTTGGCCATAACCTCGTCGTCGACAACTGCGGAATCATCGAAGTGCCAGCCGCCCTGAACGATACGATGGCCAATGCCATCAATCGTAAAGTCGGTCTTCTCGAGCTCCTCGAGCACGCGAGCGATAGCAGAGCGATGATCGGGGAAAGGGACCTCCTCGGTCTGCTTGGCGCCACCGTTCTCGGAGTGGCCAAAGATGCCCATGTCCGAACCGATACGTTCGCAGTTGCCCTTGGCGAAAACCTCTCGGGTATCGGTATCCAAAAGCTGATATTTAAGGCTTGAGCTGCCGGCGTTGACAACAAGTACGTTCATGAGACTCCTTTGCAGTGCAATACGGTCGACGCAGACCCCTTAAGGCGGCCGCATTTTAATAAGAAGTTATCACAACTTGATAAATAGCTATCAGCATATCGCCCAACGAGCGCAAAAGAGGGGCCGAACGGCGCTCGGTCGTCCAGCCCCTCCCCTCTTGCAATTACTTGCCGTTGACGATGCGCTCGACGTCGGAAGCGATCATGAATTCCTCATCCGTGGGGATGACGAAGATCTTGACCTTGGAATCCTTGGCGGACAGGCACCAAGCGCCGTCGCCACGCAGGGCGTTGCGGGCATGGTCCATCTTGACGCCCATAAAGGCCAGACGATCGGCCACGCCGGCGCGGACAGCCGGAGCGTGCTCGCCGATGCCGGCGGTAAAGACCAGGGTGTCCATACCGCACATGGAAGTGGCCATCTCGGCAGCCTTGGCGGCAATCTTGTAGACGAACATATCGAAGGCGAGCTGAGCCTCGGGGTCACCAGCAGCGGCGAGCTCCTCGACGTTGCGGCAGTCGTTGGTCTTGCCGCCGGTCGCAGCCAAAAGGCCGGACTTCTTGTTCATCATCTCGTCGACCTCGTCGAAGGTGTAGCCACCCTCGCGCTGCAGGTAGCACACGGTAGCCGGGTCGATGGAGCCGCAGCGGGTGCCCATCATGACACCGTCGAGCGGCGTCAAGCCCATGGTGGTGTCCATGCACTTACCGTCCTCGATAGCGCACAGGGAAGCGCCGGAACCGATGTGGCACACGACGACCTTGCGAGCCTCGCCGTTGGTCATCTCGGCAACCTTCTTGGAGATATAGCGGTAGCTGGTGCCGTGGGCGCCATACTTGCGGATGTGCAGCTTGTCGCAAACATCCTTGGGCAGGGCGTAGGTCTTGGCGACCTCAGGCATGTTGAAGTGGAAAGCGGTGTCATAGACCGTGACGTTGGGCAGGTCGGGATACTGCTCGAGGCAGTACTCGATAACGTTGGCCTCGGGGTTGTTGTGCAGCGGGGCGAGCGGAGCGACCTCGCGGATCTTGGCGAGGACGTCCTCGTCGACGAGGGAGGAATCGCCGAAGTACCAACCGCCCTGAACGATACGGTGGCCGATGCCCTCGATCTTGACGCCGTTGGCCTCGAGGTCCTTCAGGACGACCTCGATGGCGACCTTGTGGTCGGGGAACTCGATGTTCTCGGTCACCTTCTTGGAACCGTTGGCAGCGTGGGTGAAGGTACCGCCGGTAAAGCAGACGCGCTCGCAGGAGCCCTTTGCGGACACCTTGTGGGACTTGGTATCGATGACCTGATACTTAAGGGTCGAAGATCCTGCGTTGACGACCAGAACGTTCATGTGTCTCCCTACTAACAGGCGGTGTGGCGCCGCCAGGTTACATACGCTTCAATAATAAACCCAAACGCCCTCGCGCTCGGGTTTATTGCGTTGATATATAAGTTATCGATGCCCAAATACTCATGGCCTTTGACTTGTAAGACGAAAGAGCGCGGGGATATACACCAAAGAAGATATCCCGAGCGCGATAAGCAATACGACTCGAATGCCCGCGATGCTGCTCAACGCAGCATTGAACAGATAGAAAAGGATGGCACCCACCGCCACCATCTGGCTTTGGACCGAAATCAGTGAACAGCGCATCGAAGAATCGACAGCATTTTGAAAAATTGAGTATTTAATTGGAGCAAATAGCGAGTAAGCGACCGTCTGCAGTACATAGAACACGGGCAGCAAATAGACCGGAGTAAAGAGAATCAAAAACAGAGCAGTCAGGGAAAGGCGCACGATGCCGCAAATACGCGCAAAACGGCCCTTGTCGACATGAGCAATCACACTGGGCACAATAAGCCCCATGGAGGCCGAGGCAAGGAGCTGGACCGCAATGATCACACCCGAAGCGACGGCATTCATTCCGCGACCCGCAAGCAACAGTGAGAAAAAGTCTTCCAGGGCGACATATCTCATTGGTCTTTCGGCAGATATCAT
>CABUAL010000238.1 GCA_902489515.1 uncultured Collinsella sp.
TAGCGGTCGAAAAACGTGGGTGCTTCAGGGGTCCAAATTAGGTCGTTCACTTCTCGGGAAACCATTCACCTTCGATTTATTGGTGCTTATAAACAGCGAGGGGGTCGCCCGGCAGGCGGCCCCCTCGCTTGTTATTCATCCCTCGGCAGCGGTTTCATGCTCCAAAAGACAACGTTCATAATCACGACAACCACCAACACCACGCCGTTGGCCACCCAAAAGCCCATGTTAAGGCCGAGCCACTCCGTGGTGCCAAACAAGTCCATCCAAATCTGCGTCCAGTTCATGCAAACGCTCCTTTCTGCATCAATCCCCCACTACAGCAGCTCGCCGTAGCGCTTGACGTAGGCCTTCTTAAGGCTTGTCGCCAGCGCCATGTACAGCAAGATGCACGGAATCAGGAACAAGAAGTACTCGACAGGCAGGGCGCCCAGACCCAGCGTGGGGCCAAGCGGGCTAAACGGGATCAGCGTGAGCAGCGCGATGCCCGTCATCGTGAGCAGCATCACCGGAGCCGAGGCACGGCTCTGGATAAACGGCAACTTAGGCGTACGGATCATGTGGATGACCAGCGTCTGGCTCCACATAGACTCGACGAACCATCCAGCCTGGAACAGCGCGATGTAGGCCAGCTGCATCTGCTCCAGCGCGGCGCCCGAGTAGACGCTCGCCAGGTCGTTGAACAGCACGCCATGGCTCACGAACAGGGGGCAGAAAACGAAGTACATAAAGATATAGGTCATAAAGTCGAAGATGGAGCTGGTGGGCCCGATCCAGATCATGAACCTGCCAACACTCGAAGCGTCCCAGGTACGCGGCACGCGCAGGAACTCCTCGTCCACGTTGTCCCAGGGAATCGCCAGGCAGCTGCAGTCATAGATCAGGTTGAGCAGGATCAGCTGGATGCTCATCATCGGCAAAAACGGCAGCAGGGCGGATGCGGCAAGCACGCTGAACATATTGCCGAAGTTGGAGCTTGCGGTCATCTTGATGTACTTGATCATGTTGGCGTAGGTCTTGCGCCCCTCGATGATGCCCTCCTCGAGCACCATCAAATCCTTCTCGAGCAAGATGATATCGGCCGACTCCTTGGCCACGTCGACCGCAGTATCGACCGAGATGCCGATGTCGGACGACTTCATGGCCGAGGCGTCGTTGATGCCGTCGCCCATGTAGCCCACCACATGACCGTTTGCACGCAGCACGGACACGACGCGCGCTTTTTGATCGGGCGTAAGCTTGGCAAAGACCTGCACGTCCTCGGCGCGACGAGCGAGCTCGGCGTCGTCCATTGCGGCGATATCGCTGCCGAGCAGCATGTTGTTGACCTCGAGTCCCACCTGCTTGCAGATGGTGCGCGTGACCTTCTCATTGTCGCCGGTCAAGATCTTGGTGGCTACACCGTGGTTGCGCAGCGCCTCGATAGCATCGGCCGTGGACTCTTTGGGCGGATCCAAAAACGCCAGGTAGCCGATCAGCACCATGTCGCGCTCATCATCGGCGCTAAAGGCACCGACAGGCGACGGGTTGGACTTTTGAGCGATTGCCAACACGCGGAAGCCGTCGTCGTTAAGGTCGGCGACCGTTGCCAAAATGCGCTCGCGCACCTCGTCGTCCAGCACGTGAACGCCGCCGTCAATCTCGGCATGCGAGCACACCGACAGCATCTCCTCGACTGCACCCTTGGTGACCATCTGGGTTTTGCCGCTTCGATCGCGCACCACGGTGGTAAGGCGACGGCGCGTAAAGTCAAACGGCACCTCGTCGACCTTCACATAGGCCTCGGAAAGGTCGGTGAGACTCGGGTCGTTTTGCTCCTCTTCCTCGGTGCATTTGATGATCGCCAGATCCATCAGATTCTTGTAGCCCGTCTGGAAATAGCTGTTGAGGTAGGCATGGCGCAGAACGCGCGAATCCTCCTGGCCATCGATGTTCCAGTGATACTCCAGCACCACCTGGTCCTGCGTCAGCGTGCCAGTCTTGTCCGTGCACAGCACGTCCATCGCGCCAAAGTTTTGAATCGAGTTGAGGTTCTTAACGATGGTCTGCTTTTTGCTCATAGCCACGGCGCCCTTGGCAAGGCACGTGGTAACGATCATGGGCAGCATCTCGGGTGTCAGGCCCACGGCGATGCTGATGGCAAACAGGCCAGCATTAAGCCAATCGCCCTTGGTGACGCCGTTAATCATAAAGACAAACGGAACCATCACCATCATAAAGCGGATGAGCACCCACGAGACGCTATTGACGCCTTTGGAAAAGCTCGTCTCTACGGCATCCTCGGACAGGCTCGATGCCATAGAGCCAAACAAGGTCTGCTCGCCCACGCTAAAGGCGAGCGCCGTCGCGCTGCCCGAGATCACACTGCTGCCCATGAGGGCGATGTTCTCGAACGACGTTGCCGAATCGGACTCGGTGCACGTCGCGGGAACCTTCTCGACCGGCTCGCTCTCGCCCGTCAGGCTTGCCTGGCTCACAAAGAGGTCCTTAGCCTCAATGATTCTCACATCGGCGGGAATCATGTCACCGGCGGACAGGTGCACGATGTCACCAACCACCACGTCGTCGATGGGAATCTCGGTCCTAGGGGCATCCTCGCGGGTGACTGTCACGGTGGTCGTAATCATATCGAGCAGCTTTTCGGCCGCGTTGCCGCTGCGCGCTTCCTGGATATAGCGCAGCGTGCCCGAGAGCACGACCATCGTGGTGATGATGATCACCGTCAGCGGGTCAAAGTCTTCGGGCGTGCTGCCCATCATCGACAACGCTGGAAACACCATGTCGGTCGCTGCCGAAATGATGGCCAGGAAAAACAGAATCGCCGTGAAGGGATTGATGAACGCGTCCGCAAGCTTGCGGGCAATCGACTTCTTCTTGCCACGCGTGACCACGTTACGCCCGTTGTCGGCTTCGCTGTGCGCGACCTCGTCGCGATTAAGGCCGCC
>CABUAL010000239.1 GCA_902489515.1 uncultured Collinsella sp.
ACTTGCAGCGACGGACCTCAGGACGCTCTTACACCACGTCTACGCGCGCCACCGCCAGGGGTCCTACGGCGAAAGAATTGCAGGCGTTTATCAGCTGAGTACTTGGACATATGTTGCGTAATACTGCATATTTTGCAAAAAGATAATGCTACAGGACTTGTGACAGTACTCATATTTGACGTTTTTTGCCCACGGCCCCTTATTACGTGGGCGAATCAGTTGCAAAACGGGCTTCAAAGCGCCCTTCGCAAACAAAAGCCGGGGCCCGCGTAATGCGAGCCCCGGCTTTCAACAGTGACGGTATGTTGTCCCAGTCCTACACGTAGAACAGGATGTCGTCGTAGGTCGGGACCGGCCAGTAGTCGGCGGCCACGATCTCCTCCATTGCGTCCACGGCAGCACGCAGCGCATCCATAGCGGGAACGACCTCGTGCGCGTACACGTTGGCCTGCTCCTGACCATCGAGGCCCTCGGCCTTCTGATGCACGGCGTCGAGCGCCTTGATGGAGTCGTTGATGGTGGTGATACCGTTGCAGAGCTTGTTGAGCGTGTTCTGCTCGCACTGCATGGCGGCCTCAGCACCGGCGGCACGTATAGTCTCAAGGCCCTTAGCGACCTTGGTGGCATAGGCGGTAATGACCGGGCGATAGGTACGACGCGCCTCGCGAACCATCGTGGTGGCCTCGATGTTCATGAGCTTGTTGTACTTCTCGAGCTTGCAGTCGTAGCGGCACTGAGCCTCGGCCTTGGTCAGGACACCCGTCTCCTCAAAGAGCGCGATGGCCTTATCGGAAACAAAGGCGGGCAGGGCGTCGGCCGTGGTCTTGTTGTTGGCAAGGCCGCGCTTCTCGGCCTCAACGGGCCACTCGTCGGAGTAGCCGTCACCGGAGAACAAGATGCGCTGGTGGTCGGTCAGGACCTTCTTGCAGTACTCGAGCGCAGCGTCCTGGAACTCATCCTCGGGCGTACCCTCAAGCGCGTCGGCGAAGGACTTGAGCGACTTGGCCACGGCGGCATCGAGCACCAGGTTGGAGTCGGAGACGTTCTGCTCGGAGCCGCAGGCACGGAACTCGAACTTATTGCCAGTAAAGGCAAACGGGGAGGTGCGGTTGCGGTCGGTGTTGTCCTGCATCAGCTTGGGCAGGGTATCGGCGCCCAGGTCGAGCACGCCGCGCGTGGCATGAACGGAAGCCTTGCCATCGATGATCTTCTCGACGACCTCGGTAAGCTGGTCGCCCAGGAAGATGGACATAATCGCCGGAGGAGCCTCGTTGGCGCCCAGACGATGGTCGTTGCCGGCCGAGGCAACGGAGGCACGCAGGAGCTCCTGATAGTTATCGACGGCCTCGATCACCGCGGTGAGGAAGACGATGAACTGCAGGTTGTCGAGCGGAGTGTCGCCCGGATCGAGCAGATTCTCGGACTCGGTGCCAAGCGACCAGTTGTTGTGCTTGCCCGAACCATTGATGCCCTCAAAGGGCTTCTCGTGCAGCAGGCAGACCAAGTCATGGCGGGAGGCGATGAGCTTCATCTTCTCCATCATGACCAGATTCTGGTCGATGGCCTCGTTGACTTCGCCATAGACGGGGGCAAGCTCATGCTGGCAGGGAGCAACCTCGTTGTGCTTGGTCTTGGCGGGAATGCCAAGCGCCCACAGCTCATCGTCCAGATCCTTCATATAGGCCGAGACGGTGGGGCGGATAGCGCCAAAGTAGTGCTCCTCGAGCTCCTGACCCTTGCAGGGAGCGGCGCCAAAGAGGGTGCGGCCGGTAATGACCAGGTCCTTGCGCTTGCGGTAGGCGTCCTTCTTGATCAGGAAGTACTCCTGCTCATCGCCCACGGAAGGAACGACCTTCTTGGGGGTCTTGCCAAACAGCGCCAAAACGCGCTTGGACTCACGCGAGAGCGCGGTCATGGAGCGCAGCAGCGGGGTCTTCTTGTCCAGGGCCTCGCCCGTGTAGGAGCAGAAAGCCGTGGGGATGCACAGGACGTCGTCCTTGATAAAGGCGGGGCTAGTGGGATCCCAAGCGGTGTAGCCACGGGCCTCGAAGGTGGCGCGCAGGCCGCCGTTGGGGAAGCTGGAGGCATCGGGCTCGCCCTGGATGAGGTTCTTGCCCGTAAACTTGGTAATGGCGGTGCCGTCGTGGTTGGGCTCCAGGAAGCTGTCGTGCTTCTCGGAAGTAATGCCCGAAAGCGGCTGGAACCAGTGCGCATAGTGCGTCGCACCCTTGGAGATGGCCCAGACCTTCATGGCATGGGCAACGGCGTTGGCCACATCCAGGTCGAGCGGCTCACCGCCCTCGAGGGTTGCAGCAAGGCGCTTCCAAATGTCCTTGGGGAGGTAGTCCTTCATGACTTCCTCAGAGAACACCATGGTCCCGAAGCGGTCAGTAAGTTCGGCCATACGGAACTCCCTTCGTATCGGCACCGCGTGAGAAGCGGTGTTGATTACTAACGAACGAGTCATAGCTTAGACTCGCCGTGTTTCCGCGACATTACCGTTATGTTGCTGTCGCGAAACCAATCAATGAGGTTACCCTATCGAGGCGGCGTTGCCACCCTCAACAGCCAATCAACTGCATAAATTGCAGACCTCTCCCCATGGTTTAAGGGTAGTCAATTTGGGATGGAGCTCTATTAACTGGTATTTTGCATCAGATACCAGTCTTTATAGTCCGTGCCTAGATTAGCCGCTCTGTTATAGAGAAAGCCGATAGCAAGGCATCTTTGATTGGTATCCCCGAATAACGAGTGAAACTCCACCGTGACACAGTGGTGCTGTAGAATCCTTACAACACATCACACTATTACGTATCTAGAGGAGCACGATATGCGCGTCGACGAGGTTTTTAAGCAGGCAGCATCCCAGGGCACCGCGCCCGTTTCGTTTGAGATGTTCCCGCCCAAGGGCGAGCTCACCCTCGACACGGCTCCC
>CABUAL010000240.1 GCA_902489515.1 uncultured Collinsella sp.
CACCCGCGAGCGCCGTCGTGGGCGATATCCTGTCGCTCTCCGAGCAGATCAGCCGCGGCGTGGCTCCGCTGCCCGAGATTGAGCCCTATGGCCACAACCTCGCCTTTAAGCCCATGGACGAGCTCCAGACCAAGTACTATGTGCGCCTGAAGGTCGCCGACCGCGTGGGTGCCCTGTCCGAGACGGTCAACATCTTTGCCAAGCACAACATCTCGATCTCGCTCATCAACCAGGTCGAAGACGGCAAGTCGGGCGTCAGCGATGCCTGTTCGGTCATCTTCCTGACGCACCGCGCGCTCGAGAAGGACGTCCAGGCAGCCGCCGCCGAGCTTGCAGGCGCCGGCTGCGTGGCCGAGGTCGCCAACGTCCTGCGTATCGAGGACGTCGAGGCCTGGACCGAAGGCGTTATGGCCAACTAGTCCAGTCCTTGGCACACAACATAGCACCTGAGGGGCTCCCGTCCGTTTGGATGGGAGCCCCTTTGTTTGACGTTCATCAAGCAAAAGTTTGAACAACTTGGCCATTCGCTGACAACCGAGGGTGCCGTTTACCGATATGCGAACGAAGTTGATTTTGCGCGCCGTTATGCTGTGCTGCGTATGTCCACCCCCGAAGAATGGAGGCACCATGTTGCTCGAGGGTAAGAAAGCAATCATCACCGGAGGCACGCGCGGTATCGGCTATGCCATCGCCTGCCGTTTTATCGAGGAAGGCGCCGCCGTCACCGTCTTTGGCTCGCGTCAGGAAACCGCCGACGCGGCCGTTGAGAAGCTCGCCGCCGCCTATCCCGAGGCAAAGATCTGGGGCCGTTCGTGCAACCTCACCTCACTCGAGGCCGTAACCGAGGCCTTTACGCAGGCCGCAGCCGACATGGGCGGTCTCGACACGGTCGTCAACAATGCCGGTATCTCCCAGCGCTCGCCCCTTTTGGACTACACGGCCGAGGAGTTCGCCAAGGTCATGGACCTCAACGTCGTCGCCGTCTTTAATGGTCACCAGGCCGCTGCCAAGATCATGACCGAAGCCGGCCACGGTGGCACCATCACCACCACGAGCTCGATGGTCGCTAAGTACGGTCAGCCCTCCGGCGTTGGCTATCCCACGTCCAAGTTCGCCGTCAACGGCATGGTCCAGTCGCTCTCACGCGAGCTCGCCCCCGTGGGCATTCGCGTCAATGCCGTCGCCCCCGGCGTAACCAGGACCGACATGGTCGCCAACCTGCCCGAAGAAGTCATCAAGCCCATCATCGCTACCATCCCGCTCGGCCGCATGGGCGAGCCCGAGGATGTCGCCAACGCCTTTGTCTTCCTAGCGAGCGACATGGCCGCCTACGTTACGGGCGCTGTGCTCCCCGTCGACGGAGCCGCCCGCTCCTAGGGAGCCACAAGCTTTGGCTTCAAGCCTCAACATAGCTCAACCAAAAAGGCGCGCCGTCTGCATCAACTGCAGGCAGCGCGCCTTCTTCTGTTATGAAAGGGAAACTATGTCCCAGTATTTCGCCCATTCCGGGACACAGTTTCCCAACGGCCCCCGTTTCGGAAACCACATCCCGTTCCGAGCCTTCAAAGCGGGACGCGGCTTCCCCGAGAGAGTATCGACTACTTGCCGTCGTCGTCCTCGGCTTCTTCTCTTGCATAGAGCTCCAGCATGCGGCGGCGGTATTCGCGCACGGCGAGCTTGGCGCGCTCCAGGCGGCGACGCTCGCGCGGGGTCAGCTCGGACGGGTCGACCTCATCACCATAGGTCTTATCGGCAAGAAGATGCGCCGCGTCCACGATGCGGGCATCGATGTGGCCGCTCGCCGCCTCGGCGGAAAGACGCTCGGCAATCGTATCGAGCGTAGGCAAGCCCTCGAATACGCGACCATGGCCATGCGAAGTCAGCAGCTCGTGCTCACGTGCGAGCAGGCTCGCCAAATCGTGATGGGCGCGCAGGATGTCGAGCGCATCGGATGGATGCTCGGCAACTTCTGCCACGGCGGCGACCGGCGCGGCGTCGACCACGCGGTAGAAGAGCTGCGCGAGCAACGGCATCAAGAACACCGTGATGGCACCGGCAGCAACCATGACCGACGCAATATCTTGCGACAGCGCGCCCGCGTTGACGGCAACGCTTGTCACGGCAACGATGATCGGCAGGGCCGTGGTGCAGTACAGGGCCACGGTAATGCGACCATACGCCGACACATCGCGCGTCGCAGGACAAATGCTCATAGAAATAAGAATGGGCACGGCACGAATAATCAACAACGCCACGATAAAGCCCACGAGCAGACCCGGGCGCGACGCCACGGCCGTCAGATCGATCTTTGCGCCCGATACGGTAAAGAATACCGGAATCAAAAAGCCGTAGGCCAGGCCATCGAGCTTGGTCTCGAGCGTATGGTTGCCCTCGGGGATGATATAGCGCAAGACAAAGCCGGCGGCAAAAGAACCCAACACGATGTCGAGATCAAAGACGGCCGAGAACGCCACGAGTGTGACCAGGATGAGCACCGTCAGGCGCACGAAGGTCTGCGACGTGGTATCGGCGCGTTCCTCGACAAACGCAAAGAAGCGGCTGCCGACACGCTTGGAGCGGCTTGGGACCACAGCCAGCAACACGCAAACCACCGCAAACAAGCCAAGGATTACGAGCGTTTGGATGCCAGTGCGGGCAGACAGCAGCACCGACATGGCGAGCACAGGGCCGAGCTCACCCCAGGTGCCATACGCGAGAATCGAGTCGCCCACACGCGTGCCAGTGAGCGAGCGCTCACGCATGATGGGCACGAGCGTGCCGAGCGCCGTCGAAGTGAGGGCAAGCGTCACGGCGATACCGTCGAAATGACTGACTGAGAACCACGGGGTAAAGCGCACGGCAAGCCAGGCGATACCAAACGTGACGACCCACGTCGCCAAGCCGTGCTCGCCATCATCGCACTCGT
>CABUAL010000241.1 GCA_902489515.1 uncultured Collinsella sp.
AGCGCTATCCACTGGTCGATCCGGTGCACGCGCGTCCACCACAGCGGCAGGCGCGGCGGCAGCGAGATCGCGCGCCGTGGCGGCGATCTCTGCGGCCGGCACGTCGCACATCGACTCGGCCCACTCGGGCGTCCAAGCGCTCGCCGCCTGCGCCAGCTCGTCAAAACCCGTGGTATAGCGGGTCACGAACTCGTGATCGTACAGGCCCTCGGCAATCAACACGTGGACAATACCCAACAGCAGCGCCAAGTCGCAGCCCGGGCGCACGCGCAACCAGCGGTCGGCAAGCGCCGCAGAGCCACTGCGCCGCGGGTCGACCACGATGATCTTCGCCCCACGCCGGCGCGCATCGTTGAGCGCATCAACGGCCCCCATCGTCGACGAATCGACAATGGAACGCCCCAGATACATGATGCAATCGGTATGCGCCAGGTCGGAGGCGGGACTATAGCCCAGGCTGTGCTCCCAACCGGTAAGTCGGCTTACCTCGCAGGCACCGTCGGCACCGTACACGTTGGGCGAGCCCAGCGCATGCATAAAGCGATACGCCCAGTAGCGGTCGAACGAGGGCACGCCGAGCGTCATGCCCAGCGCGCGCGGACCATGCCCGTCAACAATCCCCCCAAGGCGCGCAGCGATCTGCGCAAACGCCTCGTCCCAGGAAATCGCATCGAACCCCGAGCCATCCTGGCGGAGACGCATGGGGTGCACGATGCGGTCGCGCTCGTCAAACGGCATTGCCAGGCGATGGCGTCCGCGGGCGCACAGGGCACGCGCCGCGCACGGATGCCCCACAACCGGCAACTCGGCCACCACGCGACCGTCCTCAACGCGTGCCGCAAAGGCGCAATCGGCATAGCATCCCCCGCATGTGGTCACCACGGCGCGACCGTCACGCTTCATAGCAGATGCCATCTCGATTACCCCTTTCATCAGCCAAACACAACAGGCCAAAAGCCCGGCAACGAGCCCCAGACCCAAAAAGCCTCCCGCACGGCAACGCCCCGCGGGAGGCCCAACGTCAAACAGGCGGCACCTTACGCCTCGGACTTCTTGGCGTAGATAAACCAGTAGCCGAGCGCGACCAGAACCGCGCCGCCCACGATGTTGCCCAGCGTGGCGGCGGACAGGTTAAACGCAATGCCCGCGGCGTTGAGCGCATCGGCGCCGGCGACGTCGGCACCGTAGCCGCACGCGTGCATCACGGCACCCATGGGCAAAAAGTACATGTTGGCAACGCAGTGCTCAAAACCGCAGGCCACAAAGGCGGCGATGGGCAGCAGAATGCCCACAACCTTATCGACCACGGTCTTGCCGGCGGTACCGATCCACACGGCCAGGCACACAAAGATGTTGCACAGGATGCCGCGGAAGAAGATCGTCACCCAGTCGATCGTCACCTTGCCGGCGGCGACGCTCACCATGGAATTGGCGACCGCCTCGCCGTTGAGCTTGTAAATGCCGGCCATGTACACCAAAAAGACGATGAACAGGGCACCGACAAAGTTACCGACCCATACGACGACCCAAGCCTTGAGCATCTGGACCAGGGTGATCTTTTTGCTCTTGAGTGCGCAGACCATAAGCGAATTGCCAGTAAACAGCTCGGCGCCGCACACCAGCACCAGCACCAGGCCCAAGCAAAAGCACAGGCCGCCCACAACGCGCTGGGCGCCCCAGCCCAGCGTGCTATCGCTCAAGAACACGGTAAAGAACAGGCCGCCGAAGGCAATGAACGCGCCGGCGAACATTGCCAACAGAAAGGCCTTTGCGACCGGCAGGTTGGCCTTGGTCACGCCGGCGGCCTCGGTCTTGGCCTCGATCGCGGCGGGTGCCAGGCAATCGGGAGCGGGAAATTCTGCCTTGGAATCTGCCATGTCAATCACTTCTTTCCTAATCAGCAGGGACAAGCGCTCCTATTGCTCTTGCCCCAAGCGGACAAAGTGGGAAAAGTCGTTGGCGGCCACGGCGTCGTACACGGCGTCGACGGCGTCAAAGACTTCCGGGGACATGGGGTTGTAGAACTCCGTGTCGCCCGGCTGAATCCCAACGAAGACGATATCATCACACGATTGCTCAATCTCTTCGATCAGAATCGACAAAGGAAGCGAATGCGTGGTGAACATCGACTTGCGGGCCACATCGCACTTGTCGAGCAAGCGGATGGACCCGACGGACAGCGCCATGTCGGCGGCATCGACCAAGACCAGGCGAGGCGGACGCTCGCGCTTGACCTCGATGATATCGTCCTCAGGCGTTTGGCCGCCGTCGATGGTGTACCAACCGGCGATCGGTGCGTCTTCCATCTTTTTGGAGAGCACGGGGCCGGCGGCATCGTCGGCGCGCAGCACACTTCCCGCCGTGAGCACAATGCCCGCAAAGGGAGCACCGTTCACGCAGCCATCCACAACGCGACCCATTACTGCAACCTCCCCGTCAGATACACGCCCGACACATCGCGCACGCGCTCCACCAGATCGCGGAACTTCATTAAGAACGCGACCTGCTGGGCATGCAGGCCAAAGTCGTCGTCGAACACCGAGATGCCGGCCTTGGCCGACCCGCGAAAACCGCGCTCGTCGAGCAGCGCATCGCAGGCCTCGAGCAGCGACGGCACGGCCGCCTTGTCGAGCTGGCACTCGCCAAAGGAGCGGATGGCCTCGAACTTGGTCTTGGCCTCCCCCTCCGGCAGCGCGTCGACGAGCGAATAGAACACATCCACCGGCACCGACAGGCGCGGCTCAAAGCAATCGAGCACGCCGGTGTGGTGGCCCACGGCGAGCGTGTAGTACAGCACGTCGCAGGCCTCCTGGGGAACGTCTTCCTCGGTCTCCACAAACTTACGCGTGAGCTCGTAGAAGACCACCTGGTCGGGCGTATGGCCCAGGCAGGGGGACTTGGCC
>CABUAL010000242.1 GCA_902489515.1 uncultured Collinsella sp.
GCCTTCTTATTGCCCCGCTTCGTTTCTTTCCAGTATGTTCGGCTGGTCCTCGAGCAGGTCCTCGATAAAGCCGACGCGGTAGTTTTTGAAGATGACCTCGCCGCCGTCTTGCGTGGCGTCCAGATCGACATCGCCCATGATGCCAAAATCGTGGTCGCCATCCTCGTCGGCAAAGATCTGGTGCACGTGCCATACGTGCGCGGTCTTCTCGTCGGACTCGTCAATGGAAAACATCGCGGCGCTGTGGGCATCTCCGTCGGTGAGGATTTCCTCGTGCTGCTCGTGGTAAGCGTCGAGTGCTTTTTGCCAGCGGATCTCGCTCATGCCCCAGTCGTCGTCGAGCTCGCCCAGGTCGCGAACGTGCTCGCGGGCGGCAAGGGTCACGCGGCGGAAGAGCGCGTTGCGCACCAATAGCGTGCAGCCGCGACGGTCCGCCACGACCTCGTCGATGCCCTGCGGCGGCGCAGCATCGAGGGCTGCCGGGTTGCCGGCGTTCTCCCACTCATCCACCAGGCTCGAGTCCACCGAGCGCACCACAAAGCCCAGCCACGAGATAATGTCGCGCAGGCGCTCGTCGCGCTTCTCGATGGGCACGGTGCGGTCGAGTGAACGGTAGGCCTCTGCCAGGTAACGCAGCAAAATGCCCTCGGAGCGGGCGATGCCGAGCTTTTGGATATAGCCCTTAAAGTCGCTCGCGCTCTCCAGCATGTCGCGCAGGACGCTCTTGGGCGAGAGCTGGTAGTCGTTGGCCCAAGGTACTTCTTGGCAGTACTTGTCGAAGGCGGCATCGAGCAAGTCCTCGAGCGGCTTTTCGTAGGTGACATCCTGGATGCGCTCCAGGCGTTCCTCATATTCGACGCCGTCAGCCTTCATTTCGGCCATCGCGCGGTCGCGCGCGGCGCGCTCCTGTGCGCGCAGCACCTGCTTGGGATCCTCGAGCGTTGCCTCGACCATCGAGATCAGATCCATGGTATAGGTCTCGCTCTCGGGGTCGAGCAGCTCCAACGCGGCAAGCAAGAACGGCGAGAGCGGCTGATCGAGTGCGAAGTCCTCGGGCAGATCGACCGTCAGCGCGTAGTCGATGTCCGGCGCGGCGTCAGCCGGGGCGTCAGGCGCGGGCGGCACCTCGGTGCGAACGACGACGCCGGAATCGATGAGCGTGGCGAAGATTTCGTCGGCGCGAACCTCGAGCTTAGCCTTTTCCTCGGGAGTCTGCAGGCTCGTCTCGATGAGGTCGTGTACGCGGGTTCGGGCATCGCCGCCCTGCTCGACCACGCTAATCACCATGGAGTGCGTGATGTGCAGGCGCGGCTTGAGCGTCTCGGGCTGCGTCTCGATCAGGCGCTCAAAGGTCTGCTTGTTCCAGGTGACAAAGCCCTCGGGGGCCTTTTTCTTTTTAATCTTACGGAGTTTTTTGGGGTCGTCGCCCGCTTTGGCCATAAGCTTGGCGTTTTCGATCTCGTGCTCCGGCGCCTCGGCAATTACCATACCCTCGGTGTCAAAGCCCGAGCGGCCGGCGCGACCGGCAATCTGGTGGAACTCGCGGGCGCGCAGACGACGCATCTTGTAACCGTCGAACTTGGTGAGCGCGGTGAGCACCACGGTGTGGATGGGCACGTTGATGCCGACGCCGAGCGTGTCGGTGCCGCAGATGACGGGCAGCAGGCCCTGCTGCGCCAGGTGCACGCCGACGCCGCAGCCGAGCAGGCGCTTGAGAATCTTGCCGAAGGCGGTGGAGAAACTCGTGCCTTTGGCAGCTTCCTTAATGGCCTCGCGCTGCTCCTTGCTAGCGATGCCAAAGTTGGCAAGCGACTGTGCCGTGGCAAGCGCGGCGTCCTGACTAAAGTGCACGATGTAGAGTGGGGCCTCTCCGCGGCGCATAGCGAGCTCGACGGTGCCCTCGAGGGAGGTCGTCACATAGTCGTAGCTCAGCGGAACAGGGCGCGGGGCGTCGACAACCAGGTCGCAAGCAGCGCCGGTGTGCTCCTCGAGCGAGGCGGCGATGGCGGTGACATCGCCGAGCGTGGCACTCATGAGCATAAACTGCGTGTGGGGCAGGGTGAGCAGCGGCACCTGCCATGCCCAGCCGCGGTCGGGGTCGGCAAAGTAGTGGAACTCATCCATGGCTACGCAGCCCACATCGGCGTCCTCGCCCTCGCGTAGCGCATCGTTGGCAAGGATTTCGGCCGTGCAGCAGATGACGGGTGCCTTGGTATTGATATGCGTATCGCCGGTGATCATGCCGACGTTATCGCGGCCGAGTACTTGTACCAGGTCGAAGAACTTTTCGCTGACCAGGGCCTTGATGGGGGCCGTGTAATAGCAGCGCTTGCCCTGCGCCATGCCCATAAAGAGCATGCCCAGCGCGACGAGCGATTTACCCGATCCGGTCGGTGTGCCTAAAATGATGTGATCGCCGGCGGCCAGGTCCATGAGGGCCTCTTCTTGGTGGTCCCACAGCTCAATGCCGCGATCGCTCGTCCATTCAAAGAAGCGTTCGAAGGCTTGATCGGGCGTGAGCCATGGCTCGGGCTCGCTGCCGTCCTCGGGCTCCCACCAGGTGGGGGAGAGCGCGCCGAGCGAGCCAAACTCGGCTTCGGTTCCCGTGCCGCCCGAGAATGAGCTGGCAGCGCCGGCGCCGGAGACGGTGCTGGCGGCGGTATCTGTCGTGGTCTGTGCCATATGGTTGCTTTCTCTCGCGATTGTCCGCCAACTATTATGGCGTAGCGGCGGCGCGGGGTGCCAGCGCGCGAGAAAATGCAGGAAATGGGCGTTCTGCCCAGCCGTTTAGTGTAGTCGCTAGCTAAGTGAGTAGACTTTTTGCGATATTGCGAGCACATGGCTTTTGCGCAAGTCGTCTACCTGCACTGATAATTGTTCTCGGGGGAA
>CABUAL010000243.1 GCA_902489515.1 uncultured Collinsella sp.
GTAACAGCATTCACGTGCTTACCTGCATCGGCAGGCCGTTGTGCGCGCCGGGAATCATTACGAGTGGACAGTCCAAAAACTCAGCCGCCACCCTCGTGCCCGTCTCGCGGGGCGTACCAATCGAGAGTTCGCCCAAAAGCACGGCGGCCACCGTTTTCGACGCGCGAACGCTATCCCAATCGGGAACGCAGGTCATAGTAATCCCGTATTCATTGGCCATGAAGCAACGACCATTGCGCAGGGCATGTTTGGCTTCCGCTTCGGTCGTCCCAGGAGCCTCGGGGTCCAAGTCGCCGAGGGCTCCCAAGAAAAGCCGGAGCGCCCTTGAAACCTTTCCAGCCGCAATCATATCGAGCAAAACCGGAGCTGCGCCCATGCCGACGCCTTCGGCCGACACAGCCGGCTCGTGCAGAATCGCACGGGCGACGAGATGGGGTTCGGTGCGAAGAAGCTCCAGCGCAACCAACGTACCGGCACTATGCGCAAGCACATTTGCCGGAGCGCCAACGTGTTCGATCACGGCTTGCAGGTCGGCGGCCTGAGCGGCAAGATCATAGCTGCCGTCTGCCGCATCGCTGCTGCCACCGCAGCCGCGGCGGTCGTAGGCAATTACGCGGTAGTTGCGGCTGAGCTCACAAGCGATACCGTCGAAAAATGTGCCGTCGACACAAGCGCCGTGCACGCACACCAAAGCAGGAGCATCAGGCGACACATCCGGGCCGGCATATTCGCGACAGGCAATCGTGGTGCCCGCATTCTCGACCGTAAAATCCATGTTGTGCCCCCATCATCAACGCCCATCCAGTTGCACGTCAGTACGGTTGGATGGGCCCGCATTGCCTTACGCCTTGTTAACAGATTAACTGTACCCGACCCGAGGCTTTTCATGGCACCGCATAATGAGCGACGTGAAAAAACGAAACTTGTAAAGCAAGGGCCCGCACCTTGCTTTGGAGCCGATGCTATGCTTAGGCACAATTGTCTTGAGGAGCATATGCCTATGTCTACGTTTTTGAATGCCAGCCCCATCTTTGGGCCCGTTCGCAGCCGTCGCCTTGGTCTCTCGCTCGGCGTCAACATGATGCCGGCCAGCGGCAAAATCTGCACGTTCGACTGCATCTACTGCGAAAACGGCCTCAACGCCGAGCGCCCCTGTCATGAGCCGTACAACACAGCCGCCGTGGTACTCGGCGCGCTCGAGGCAAAGCTGCGCGAAATGGCAGCCGAGGGCGAGCTCCCCGATGTGATCACCTTCGCAGGCAACGGCGAGCCCACCGCCGCACCGGAGTTTCCGCAGGCCATCGCCGGCGCCGTCGCGCTGCGCGACGAGCTTACCCCAAACTCCAAGATCGCCGTGCTCTCCAACGGCACGCGCGCCGACCGTCCCGAGGTGCACGACGCGCTCATGATGGTCGACGACAACATTCTTAAGCTCGATACCGTCGACCCGGCGTTTATCCAGCTGCTCGACCAGCCTGTTGGCCCCTACGACGTCGAGCACCAGATCAAGACGTTCGCAAGCTTTGACGGTCACGTTATTATCCAGACGATCTTTTTGACCGGCGAGTATCAGGGCAAGCTCATCGACAACACCGGCGAGGAGTACGTTGCCCCCTGGCTCGCGGCGCTTGAGCGCATTCGCCCACAAGAAGCGACCATCTACACGGTAGCGCGCGAGACACCGATCGCCGGCCTTGCCAAAGCAGCGCCCGAGGTGCTCGACGCCATCGCCGCGCGCGTCCAAGCCCTCGGCATTCCCTGCCAGGTGAGCTACTAGCAAAACCACGCAGCAGCTAGTGCCCGCCACCCCGCTCCATCAGTTGCGGTGATATAGTTCCTGTTTATGCTGTTAAACCGCTTAAATCGGAACTATATCACCGCAACTTTTATGGACGCGTGAGTGGGCTATACTAGCTGCGGATGAAAGGAAGTTAGCCATGTATGACAAAGGACCCGTACCCGGCCGCAACGACGCCTGCTGGTGCGGCAGCGGCAAAAAATATAAGAAATGTCACAGCGCCTTCGACGAGCGCCTCGAGCGCCTGTGGGAGGAGGGCTGGGAGGTTCTGCCCCGTACGCTCTACAAGACGCCCGCCGATATCGAGGGCATCAAGCGCTCCGCCGCCATCAACGTGGGCGTGCTCGACTACGTAGGCGAGCACATCGCCGCGGGCATGACCACCAACCAGATTGACCAGATGATCTACGACTACACCGTCGAGCACGGTGGCACGCCGGCCGATCTCAACTACGAGGGCTACCCCAAAAGCGTGTGCACCTCGATCAATGATGTGGTCTGCCACGGTATCCCCTGTGATACGGACGTGCTGCACGAGGGCGACATCATCAACGTGGACTGTTCCACGATTCTTGACGGCTACTTTAGCGACTCGAGCCGCATGTTCTGCATCGGCGAGGTCTCGGCCGAGCGTCAGCGCCTGGTCGACGTCACTCGCGCCAGCGTGGAGGCGGGTCTGGCCGCCGTCAAGCCGTGGCTACCGCTGTCCGTGATGGCCGAGGCCGTGCAAAAGACGGTCGAGGACGCCGGTTTTAGCGTGGTGCGCGAGTACGGCGGACACGGCATCGGTAAGGAGTTCCACGAGGACCCGTTTGTGGGCTTTACCACCGAGGCGCCCGATGTGGACACCATTATGGCTCCGGGCATGGTCTTTACCATCGAGCCCATGGTCAATGCCGGAGCGCCCGACATTAAGATCAGCAAGGGCGACGGCTGGTGTGTGCGCACCAAGGACGGTAGCGATTCGGCCCAGTGCGAGGTACAGCTCGTGGTGACCGAGGACGGTTACGAGCTGCTCAGCTGGTAGCTGTGGATGCGCCGGGCTTCGCGATGGATATGTT
>CABUAL010000244.1 GCA_902489515.1 uncultured Collinsella sp.
TACCGGGCGTGACTAGCCGCTCGAGCTCGTCGTAGTCGAGCACACCGTTTGCGTCACAGCTCGCATGCTCAACGGTCACACCCCGCTCCGCTGCCAGGCGGTTGAGCGGACGCAGCACGGAGTTATGCTCGAGCACCGTGGTGACCACGCGGTCGCCGGGGCGCACCACGCCACAGATGGCGGTGTTGAGCGCCGCCGTAGAGTTGGGCGTAAAGCACACATGGTCCGCCCTCGGGCAACCCAAAAGGCGCGCGAGCTTGGCACGGCAACCGTGAATGGTACGAGCGGCGTCGAGGGCACCCGACGTGGCGCCGCGCCCGGCATTGCCGAGCGAGCACATCGCTTGCGTCACGGCATCGATGACCGCCTGCGGCTTGTGCATGGTCGTCGCCGCGTTATCCAGGTAGATCATCGCACGACCTCCCACATGTCGATCACCGTAAAGCCCTCGGTGGGAACGCCCGCCGCGGCGAGTTCGCCGCGCAGCAGTTCCTCATCGGCAGGCAACGCCTTCCACGCCAAACCGCAGCCGGCAGCGACCTCCCCGGGCACGGGAATCGTCCGCCCGGGAAGACCGCGCTCGATGCACAGGGATTCACAACCCATGGCGGCCGCCGTGGTAGGAAACGTGATGACAAGCGCCGGGCGCTTCTCCCTCATGGCAACTCCAACCAATACGCTACGGGCGCACGACGCGCACGGCCTGCTCCATCTTCTCCACGATCACGTACATGTTGGTGACCTCGCCCACCGCAAGCTGGTCTTTAATGCCATAGTGGTCGAGGCAGGTGCCGCAGGTGAGAATCTCGACACCCTGCTCCGCCAGGCCCTTCAGGTCGTCGAGCACCGGCGAACCCTCGACGGTGAGCTTGGCACCGCCGTTGTAGAACAGCATGGTCGCGGGCAGTTCCTCCTGCTGCGTCACGGCAAAGATAAACGCCTTCATGAGCTTGTGGCCCAGCTCGTCGTCGCCACGGCCCATGCAGTCGGTGTAGACGGAAATGACGAGCTTGCCCTTGCCGGCGCTGGCATCACAGAAGGCAGCGCCATCCTGCTCGGGATCGGCCACGGCAACGGCGCCAGAGGTCGCCACGGTCACGTGCCACTCGGCGTCAGAAACCTTCTCGACCAAGGCCGTGCAGCCCTTCTCCTGCGCCATCTTGGAGATGTTCTTGACGGCGGTCTCGTTATCGACCGAGGTCACGACTGTGCCCTCGCCATCGAGCTGCTTCAGGGCTTTGAGCGTCTTGACGACGGGCAGCGGGCAGGCATCGCCCATGGCATTGACTTCAATTTTGGTAGACATAGCAAAATCCTTTCGAAAGAACCGCACAATGCGGATCAACAGTTACATACACGGCCAGCGGTTATCGAACAACACGGACAGCGGGACCGGGCGGATCTGCCTCGACAACGCGACCGACAACGACGGCGATACGCCCCTCGGCATGCAGACGGCGTGCAAGCTCTTCCACCTCGTCGGCACCAGCCGCGATAAGCAAGCCGCCCGACGTCTGCGGGTCGTACAGCGCATCCAACATGCCCGGCTCCAGGTCGTCGTCAGCCGCCACGCGCGGACCAAAGAAGTCCTGGTTGCGGTAAGCGCCCGCAGGGATAATGCCCAGACGCGCCATGTCGAGCACCTGGTCAAAGAGCGGCACCGCACCAGACGAAAGCTCAATCTGCACACCCGAGGCCTCGGCCATCTCACATGCATGCCCGATCAGGCCAAAGCCCGTGACATCGGTGCAGCCGTGAAGCTCGAGTCCTTCGGCCAGGCGAATCGGCGCCTCGTTGAGGGTGCGCATAGAATCAAACATCCGGCTGGCCTCGTCCTGCTCGATGAGTTCGCCCTTAATGGCCGTGGTAATGATGCCCGAGCCGATCGCCTTGGTCAGCAGCAGAACATCGCCCACGCGTGCGCCGCTATTGGCGAGCATGCGATCGAGCGGCACAAAACCGCTCACGGACAGACCGTACTTGGGCTCGTCGTCGTTGATGGTGTGGCCGCCCGCGATGGAGCAGCCGGCCTCGACGCACTTGTCGGCGCCGCCCGCCAAAATCTGCCCGGCAACCTCAACGCCCAGACAACTGGGTATGCAGAGCAGGTTCATGGCATGGCTCGGCCGCCCGCCCATGGCGTAGATGTCCGACAGCGAATTTGCCGCGGCAATCTGGCCAAACAGAAACGGGTCGTCGACCATCGGCGAGAAGAAGTCGATGGACTGCACGAGGCCCAGGTTTTCGCCAACACGAAAGACACTCGCATCGTCGGAGGTATCGAAACCCACGAGCAAGTTGTCGTTATGCACATTGGGTAAATCGCCCAGGACCTGGGCGAGGGCTCCAGGAGCCAACTTAGCGGCTCAACCACTCGCGGCAGTCATAGACGTGAGCTTAATCTGATCGCCAGCCATCGATACCTCCTCTCTTCGGTCAATCATTTTCTCCCAGTATACGCATGAATGCGAGCCTACGGCGGATGCATTAATTGAGCGCCCGCGCACGAATCGCCGCGCCGATGGCACCTGCAAAGCGGGCCTGGGGCGACGTAGTCACCGGCGACCCCAGTAGCTCGCCCAACCGCTCCACCACGAAGGCGTTCTCGCACAGGCCACCGGTTAGGTAGTACGGGGCGCCCGCGGCCTGCCCGGCCATAGTCGCCACGCGCGACACGACGCTCTCGATCACGCCACGCGCAATGTTCTCGCGCGGCTCGCCGCGACCGATCAGGCTAATGACCTCGCTCTCGGCAAACACCGTGCACATGCTGCTGATTTTGGTGGGCTCGCCGGAGCGAGCCAACTCTGCCATCTGCTGCTGAGAAATGCCCA
>CABUAL010000245.1 GCA_902489515.1 uncultured Collinsella sp.
TGCGTGGGCGGCGCTATCCGCGACCCGCTCTCGGGCCGCAGCTATGTGTACCAGGCCATGCGCGTCACCGGCGCCGGCGACCCCACCGTCCCGGTTTCCGAGACGCTCGAGGGCAAGCTGCCGCAGCGCAAGCTCGTGACCACTGCCGCCGCCGGCTACTCCAGCTACGGCAACCAGATCGGCCTTGCCACCGGTCAGGTCAACGAACTCTATCACCCCGGTTACGTGGCCAAGCGCATGGAGGTCGGCGCCGTCGTGGGCGCTACCCCGGCAAACCACGTTCGTCGCGAGTGCCCCGCCCCCACCGACAAGATCATCCTGCTGGGCGGCCGCACCGGCCGCGATGGCATCGGTGGCGCCACCGGCTCCTCCAAGACCCAGAACACCGAGTCCATCGAGACCTCGGGTGCCGAGGTCCAGAAGGGCAACGCCCCTGTCGAGCGCAAGCTGCAGCGTCTGTTCCGCCGCGGCGACGCCTGCCGTCTGATCAAGCGCTGCAACGACTTTGGCGCCGGCGGCGTCTCGGTCGCCGTGGGCGAGCTTGCCGACGGCCTGTATGTCGACCTGGACACCGTGACCAAGAAGTACGACGGCCTGGACGGCACCGAGCTCGCTATCTCTGAGTCCCAGGAGCGCATGGCCTGCGCCGTCGCCGACGGTGACGTCGAGGAGTTCATGGGCTACGCCGCCGAGGAGAACCTGGAGGCGACCGTTATCGCCGAGGTTACCGCTGAGCCGCGCATGCGCATGGCCTGGAACGGCGTCGCCATCGTCGACCTGTCCCGCGAGTTCCTCAACTCCAACGGCGCACCCAAGCACCAGGTCGCCCACGTGTGCGCCCGCAGCGTGTGGCAGCCCAGCTGGGCCGGCACCACGCTCGCCGAGCGCATGACCTCGCTCGTCACCGACCTCAACGTCGCTTCCAACAAGGGCCTTTCCGAGCGCTTCGACTCCACCATCGGCGCCGCGACCGTGCTCATGCCCTTTGGCGGCAAGACGCAGCTCACCCCCAGCTCGGCCATGGTCGCCAAGTTCCCCGTGGACGGCGAGACCACCACGGCGAGTGCCATGGCATGGGGCTTCAACCCCTATCTGATGGAGGCCGACCAGTTTGCGGGCGCCTACCTGTCCGTGGTCGAGTCCATTGCCAAGCTCGTTGCCGCCGGCTTTGAGCACAAGCGCGCCTATCTCTCCTTCCAGGAGTACTTCGAGCGTCTGCGCACCGAGGCCGAGCGCTGGGGCAAGCCCACGGCAGCCGTCTTGGGCGCCCTCATGGCCCAAGTCGACCTGGGTGCCGGCGCCATCGGTGGCAAGGATTCCATGAGCGGCTCGTTTGAGGACGAGACCGGCGAGCTCAACGTTCCGCCGACCCTGATCAGCTTCGCTGTCGCCGTGGGCAAGGCCGCCCGCGCCGTCTCGCCCGAGTTCAAGGGCCTCACGCACCGCGTCGTCCGCATCGCCCCCGCCACCTATGGCGAGGACTACCGCCCCGACGCTCAGCAGCTGCTCGCGGCGTTTGACGCCGTCGAGGCGCTCACTGCTACCGGCAACGCCCTGGCCATCTCCACGCCCGGCTACGGCTGCGGCGCCGAGAGCCTCTTCAAGATGTGTGTCGGCAACCAGATCGGTATCGAGCTTGCCGAGGACGTGGACGTGGAGAGCCTCTTCACCCCGCTCTACGGCAGCTTTATCGTCGAGCTCGCCGAGGACGCCGAGCTGCCCGAGGTCGCCGACGGCGTTGTCGTCGAGCCCCTGGGCACCACCGTCGAGGGCTATGTCATCGACACCGGCTCCGAAGTCATCGAGCTCTCCGAGCTCCAGGAAGCCTGGGAGAGCGGCATCGAGGGCGTCTTTGCCTACCGCAGCGCCGGCGAGTCCGCCGAGGTCGAGACCATCGACTTCCGTGCCAAGGATATCCACGTGTACGGCGGCGCCAAGATCGCCCGCCCGCGCGTGGTAATCCCCGTGTTCCCCGGCAACAACTGCGAGTACGATAGCGCCCGCGCTTTCCGCGCCGCCGGCGCCGAGGCCGACACCTTCGTGATCAACAACCTCACGCCCGAGGCCGTCGCCGAGAGCACCCACGAGCTTGCCCGCCGCATCCGTGCAAGCCAGATCGTCATGATCCCCGGCGGCTTCTCGGGCGGCGACGAGCCCGATGGCTCCGCCAAGTTCATCACGGCGTTCTTCCGCGCTCCCGAGGTCACCGAGGCAGTCCGCGACCTGCTCAAGGCCCGCGACGGCCTGATGCTGGGCATCTGCAACGGCTTCCAGGCCCTGATCAAGCTCGGTCTGGTGCCCTACGGCGACATCGTCGACGCCACGCCTGATGCGCCCACGCTTACGTTCAACACCATCGGTCGCCATCAGAGCCGTCTGGTGCGCACCCGTATCTCGTCCAACCTGTCCCCGTGGCTGTCGCAGTGCAGCCTGGACGACCCCTACACCGTCGCCATCAGCCACGGCGAGGGCCGCTTTGTCGCCAACGACGAAGTGCTCGCCCAGCTGATCGCCAACGGCCAGGTCGCCACGCAGTACGTGGGCGAGGACGGCAAGCCCAGCATGGACCTTTCCGTCAACCCCAACGGCTCCGCACTCGCCATCGAGGGCATCACGAGCCCCGACGGCCGCGTCCTGGGCAAGATGGGCCATGCCGAGCGTCGCGGCGACAGCCTGTACCGCAACGTGCCCGAGCATGTCCCCGGCGATAAGTTCATGCCGATCTTTGAGAGCGGCGTAGCCTACTTCGCCTAAAGCTTTCCCATCGGGTACAATCCCCTCGGGTAACAACACCCGCCACCGACACATCCGGGCGTAAAGCGTAAACCTGCAAA
>CABUAL010000246.1 GCA_902489515.1 uncultured Collinsella sp.
CGCGGCGATTGGCGTATGCCGAGTGACGCTAGCTCGCGTCTGTGGCTTTAGATCGACGCGCTCAATTTAGCCAACCTTAGTCAACTGGATTGAGCGCGTCGATCTGCGCAAGCCACAGACGCGAGCTAGCGTCACTCGGCATACGCCAATCGCCGCGCGGGCTGAGCGTCACCGAGCCCACCTTGGGACCATCGGGCAGGCAGCTGCGCTTAAACTGCTGGGCAAAGAAGCGACGGTAGAACGTACGTAGCCACGTGTGGACGGTCTTGGCGTCGTAGACGCCCTCGAAGCTCTTGAGCGCCATGCGGTAGATCTTGCCCGGCTCAAAGCCAAAACGCAGCAGGTAGTAGAGGAAGTAGTCGTGCAACTCGTACGGGCCCACCAAATCCTCGGTCTTCTGCGCAATCTCGCCGTCGCCCGTGGGCGGCAGAAGCTCGGGGGACACCGGCGTATCGAGGATATCGAGCAAGACCTCGGCAATGCGCCCGCCAAAGACATCGGCAGCATAGCGTACCAGATGGCGCACAAGCGTCTTGGGCACGCTCGCGTTGACGGCGTACATGCTCATGTGGTCGCCGTTATAGGTAGCCCAGCCGAGCGCCAGCTCCGACAGGTCGCCCGTGCCAATGACAAAACCGCCAGCCTGGTTGGCCAGATCCATCAGAATCTGCGTACGCTCGCGCGCCTGGCTGTTCTCGTAGGTCACGTCCTGCACAGCTGGATCATGCTCAATGTCCTTGAAGTGCTGCTCCACAGCCGCGTGGATCGAAACCTCGCGGAAGCTCACACCCAGGTCGCGAGCGAGCGACTCGGCATTCGACTTGGTGCGATGCGTCGTGCCGAAGCCGGGCATGGACACGGCTGTGATACCAGTGCGCGGCAGCCCCAGTGCATCGAAGGCACGCACGGTCACAAGCAGCGCTAGCGTGGAGTCCAAGCCGCCCGAAAGGCCGATAACCGCAGCCCTGGTACCCGTGTGGGCAAGGCGGGTCTTGAGGCCCGCAGTCTGCAGATCGAGGATCGTCTCGCAGCGCTCGGCCAAGTCGCCGTGGTCGGCCGGCACAAAGGGCGCGCGCGGGAAAACGCGGTCGATATCGCAGGCATCGCGCAGGACAGGTTCTTCGGCCAGCACGCCCTCAAACGAAAACTCAACGGTCGTGGCCTCCGGCGCATCGTCGGTGCGCGCCCACGTCGTCGAGCGACGGCGCTCGGCAACCAGGCGGTCAAGGTCAACGTCGGCGATGGCCATATCGCAGGTAAGCAGTTTGGTGGCGGCGAGCTTGGAGCCATTTTCGTAGATAAGGTTCTCGCCCGCAAAGACCATGTCGGTCGTGGACTCGCCCTCGCTCGCGTCCGCGTAGGCATAGGCGCAGTACAGGCGTGCGCTCTGGTTAGAGATGAGGCTGCGGCGGTAATCCGCCTTACCGATAATCTCGTCCGAAGCCGACGGATTGAGGATCACCGTCGCACCGGCAAGCGCCATCTCGGTCGAAGGGGGCGCCGGCACCCACAGGTCCTCGCAGACTTCAACGCCCAGCACCATATCCTCGGCACCCTCATCACAGCAGCGGTAGACAAGCCCCGAACCCAGCGGAACCGGACCCTGACCGGCAAATTCAACCCACACGGGATCCGCAGGCGACGGAGCAAACCAGCGACGCTCATAGAACTCGCCATAGTTGGGCAGATACTTCTTAGCCGTAAGACCCAAAAGCTCACCCGCACAGCACACGGCGGCGCAGTTGTAGATGTTTTCAGCCACCGCAACGGGCAAGCCAACGGTAAAGACGATCGGCAGCTCACGGGTTTCATCGAGGATGTGCACCAGCGCTGCTTCGCAGGCATGCAGCAGCGTGCGGTTATGGAACAGATCGGCCGCGGTATAGCCGGTCAGGTTAAGCTCGGGCAGTACCAGCGCGCGAACGCCACGCCCGGCAGCATCGCGAACAGCCGCCAGCGCAACCTCGGCATTGCCCTCGACATCGGCCACGCGAATCCGCGGCGAGGCCGCCGCCACACGCAAAAAGCCATCAGACTGAGAAAGGTGAAGATTCATAAGAATGCTCCCGTGCGTAGACGCTATTCAACACAATTAGCAAGCCCTATTGTAGTTCAACCACCGGGTGGAACCGCATCCCACCAACTTGGTGAGCTATTGATGAGTTGATGGTATCTGTTAAATGTCACGTACGATTCACATCTGGTGGGTACCCTGATGGCTGCATGAAACGAAGCAGATTTACACCGGGAGGACCCCGTATGACAACCAAGTACACCGACGCGCCGCGCACGCGCGTCATGACACCGGCCGCGCTCAACAACGGCGTTCACGAAAACCATTCCATCGGACAGACCATGGCCATCGCGCCCAAAAAGGGCCTGTTCGATGACATTTCCATTCCTCAGATCATCGCTGGCGCCGCAGCCGCCGCCACAAGCGTCGCGCTTGCTTCCAAGATTGGTATCGCTGGTTCAGTAATTGGCGCCGCCGTGAGCTCGGTCATCACCGTTGTGTCCTCGCAGGTCTACCGCCACTTTATCTCTGCCAGCGCCAAAGCCCTCAAAGGTACGCACGCCGACGTCGACTACCCCGCCGGCGCCTATGAGCCCGTTGAGCTTAATGCCGAGGAGCACCTGGGCGGCGCCGCGACTACGCAGGAGATGCGCCAGGTTGCGGGGCGTGCGACCACGGCGCGCGTCGCCCCTAACAGCCTGCGCGCCAAGGCCGCGGCAGAGCGCAGCCAGACGCAAAAGAAGGTCATCGTCTTCTCGATCGCCATCGCCATCGTCGCGGTCATCGCCTGCACCGGCGCCATCCTTATAACCACCGCCGG
>CABUAL010000247.1 GCA_902489515.1 uncultured Collinsella sp.
GCCGGACTACCTTCCCTCAACGCGACCCTGCGAAGCCGTGAGCGAGGAGGGAAGGTAGTCCGGCCCTCCCGGCCCAGCTCACGCCAGCGCCAAGCGCTAGTAGTTCACCACCTGCTCCTCAAAGTACGCCTTCGGGTGGTTACACACCGGGCACACCTCAGGCGCCTCGGCACCAACGTGCAGGTGCCCGCAGTTCAGGCACTTCCACACCTTCACGCCCTCACGCTCAAACACCTCGCCCGACTCGATGCGCTCGACGAGTTTGTTGTAGCGCTCCTCGTGGGCCTTCTCGACGGCGGCGACGCCACGGAACTTCTCGGCGATCTCGACAAAGCCCTCCTCCTCGGCGGTCTTGGCGTGCTCGTCGTACATCGTGGTCCACTCGTAGTTCTCGCCCGCAGCGGCGTCGCGCAGGTTGTCCAGAGTGCCCGGAACGGCGCCGTCGTGCAGATACTTAAACCACAGCTTGGCGTGCTCGGACTCGTTGCCCGCCGTCTCGGCAAAAATATTCGAGATCTGAACGTAGCCGTCCTTTTTGGCCTTGGATGCATAGTAGCGATACTTGGTGTGTGCCTGGGACTCACCGGCAAAAGCGGTCTCGAGGTTCTTCTTGGTTTGGGAATTCTCAAAATCCATAGGTGTACTTCCCTTCAACGCATGCCGCCCACAGACTTTGAGCGGCCTTGCTTTAAGGATGCCCTCATGCCGAGAATTTAAACCTTACAATCCCGTTCTTCAGATTCGAGTGAGCTACACACTCAGCCAACGATCGCCCTCGGAGCCGCAAAAGCCCTCGCGCTCCAGATCGGCAAGAATGCTTGCGACCAGCTCGCGCTCGACCGGCTCTCGGCCGGCTGCCGTCTCCATCTCGTTAACGCCTGCAACGGCTTCATCGAGCGTAATACCTGCCGGTTGTCCATCGCGCGCCGCCAGCAGCATGCGCACAATGTGGGCGCGCTTTTGGCGACGCGAGCCCTCAAACTTGGACTGACGACTATAGCCCGCCGACCGCCTGGACGGATTGGGCAGCGTCTTTTTAAGATACGCGCCGTAATCCAGCAACGCGTAATACCATGCGCGCGGCGTGTCGGCATCGTCTTGAGGCACGGCAAAGGGCGCAATCTCATCCGCCGCCGCACCAGGGGCCGCCGGACAGGCGGCTTGAATCAGCGGCACCAGCTCGCGATCGGGAACGGCCGGCACATCGGGAAAGAAATGATGCAAAAAGACCGTGCGCACATTGGTCTCTAGATACACGCCTGGAAGATCAAACGCAAACGAACGGATGCCCTGCGCCGTTGCCGGGCCAATGCCGGGCAGAGCGACCAAGTCACGCGTCTCACGCGGAAACTCCCCGTCCCAGTCCTCTACAACGCGCTGAGCGGCCCCATGAAGCGCCAGAGCGCGTCGGTTGTAGCCCATGCCCTGCCAAGCGTCCAAAACATCGGAAGGCGCGGCCTGGGCAAGCGCCTGCACAGTCGGAAAACGATCGAGCCACACCGGCATGCGCGCCTCCACACGCGGCACCTGCGTTTGCTGCAGCATGACCTCAGAAAGCCAAATGATGTACGGATCGCGTGTGCGGCGCCACGGAAGGTCGCGATAACGCAGGACCCCTTCCGAACGAATCATCGAACGAAAGGGGTCCTGAATCATGGCTATGCTCCTTATGCGGCGCTATTCCTCCCGGTAAGCGCACGCGCAGGTGGCGTACTCGGGAAACGCTTCGCGGTCGGCGAACTTGGGATCGACGGCCGGGAACTGGCGGTGAGCGACGATGTCGCCGAGCGAAACGGAATCGAGGTAGTCGCGCATCAACGCCTGGGCTCCGGCCCACAGGGGATGATAGCAGCACGCGCCCATGCGCGCACAGTCACCATCGGGCGCGGTGCAATCGTTCATAACCATAGGACCCTGAACGGCCTCGACGACCTGGCGGATAGTGACGTCGTCCGGACTGACCTTGAGACGCATGCCACCGTGGACGCCACGCAGGCTCTCCACAATACCGGCCTGGACCAAACCGTGCTGAATCGAGCGGGCAAACGAATACGGGACATTGACCTCTTCGGCAGCGGTGCGAACAGAAAGCAAACGCTCCGGATCCTCGGCAAGCATCGCCAGCATGCGAAGGGCGTAATCAGTCTTCCTCGATATGTCCATTTTTCCCCTTTCAAGGAATACGAACAGCTCGAACGAGCTCCGGGGCCGAGCTTGTGTCGAGACGCTAAATGACCGCCAGGACATCCAAATGGTAAATCGGATATCCACTGAGTGCCGCGCTTGGAGCGAAATGCATCAGATGCGGCGCACAGTGCAATTTAGTATAACCTAACCCCCTGTCTCGTAGAACAGGTGTTGCGCAACAAAGCTGTTGTTCAGACAGATATACTTATTAGATTTTACTTGCGTTCCCGAAGGCGCGGGGATTCTGGGCGAAGATGCACCAGGGCGATCGTTCTATCGAAACAAAGTGCATCAAACGCAAAAAGCCACGTCCGAAGACGTGGCTTTAATTGCGTTGGCGGGAAGTACGGGGCTCGAACCCGCGACCTCCGACGTGACAGGCCGGCGCTCTAACCAAACTGAGCTAACTCCCCAGGCAGACGTTCGCGTTTGTTTCCGCTCGCGTGCGCTGCGGGGATTAGTATACACAGAAGTCTGTCCGGCGCGCAACAACTTTTTTGAAAAAATTTTTCGGTCCCTCCGGGAGGGTCTCCGGGGCCGGCGGGCGCGGGTTGAGTTTGCTGCTCTACAGTCCTGCGCAAGACGGAAAGCACATTAAGTGCTTTCCTTTGCGTGCGGAACTCGCGA
>CABUAL010000248.1 GCA_902489515.1 uncultured Collinsella sp.
TCGTCGTAAGCGCGGCTTCCGCGTTGAGAGCCTGGCACGTATCGCCGATATGGACTGCGAGAACGGCGAGATCACCTTCGCCTAAGCGCGCAACACAAGCGATTGGTATGCGATGTGACAAAGGGACTGTCCCTTTGTCACATTTTTTGTATGAGGGGAGGTGTTGATATGGATGAGAATAAGATGGGATGGCGCGAGTATGCGCGCTATGCCGAGATGTCGGCCGAGGAGTTGGCGCGCGATTGCGAGGTGCAGGTGTTTCGCGCGACGGGTCCGGGCGGACAGGGCGTGAACACGACGGACTCGGCGGTACGCATGAAACATATCCCTTCGGGGATTGTCGTGATGGCGCGCGAGAGCCGCAGTCAGTTCCAAAACCGTAGCAGCTGCCTACGTAAGCTGCGCGCTGAGCTTGAGCGTCGCGGGCGTCCGCCGCGCCGCCGCGTCAAGACCAAAGTGCCACAGCGATCGCGCCAGCGCAGGCTTAATGACAAGCACTTCAACGCCATTAAAAAGGCCAACCGTCGCAAGCCGGGCGGGGAGGAATGATCTTATCAATAAGTTGCGGTGAAATAGGGACTGTTTTGCGGCTTTAGCTACATAAACAGTCCCTATTTCACCGCAACTTAGGTGGGGTTAGCGGGTGGGATGCCAGACGTGGAGGACGCCGGCAAGGATGTCGACCTCGATGCGCGAGGCGACAACGGGCTCGCCGTCGGCCTGGATGGGGTAGTCGGGCTCCTCAAAGGTGAGCTCGACATGGCGGCAGCGGCGCATGCGAACCGGCGGCAACTTGGTATGGTGGCCGTCCTTGGCCGAAAGAAACATAGGCAGGGCAACCGCACGCGGAACGGGGCCGCAGGCGTAGCAGACGTCGAGTACGCCGTCGCAGGGGTCGGCATCGGGGCAGATGCGATAGCCCGAGCCATAGGTAGGACCCAGCTGAATTGCCATGATGATCGCCCGCACGCGCTCGGCGGGCGCGCCATCAAAGCTGATGGTCATGGGGTAGTTGCGATAGCGCAGGCCAAACTGCTCAAGTCCCGATAGGGTGTAGAGCGGAGCGCCGGCGAGGCCCGTCTTTTTGCGCAGCTCGGTGGTGCCCAGGCCGATGGCGGCATCGATGCCGACCGAGAGCGTCTGGTCGTAGTACTCAACGGTAGCCTCGCCGCTGCCGCTCGCAGGGCTCCACGAGCGAATGCGCCCGATGTCCTGACGCTGCAGCTCGCAGGTGAGCAGCGCGCCAAAATCCTTACCGGAGAAATCGTCGATGCCGAGCGTTTGGGCAAAATCGTTGCCAGAGCCCACGGGTAGGATGGCAAGAGCGGGGCGGGTGTCCTCCTCTTGCGTCATAAGCCCGTTGACGACCTCGTGAATCACGCCGTCGCCGCCAAGGGCGATAACGGTGCGATAGCCCTGGGCCTGTGCGGCCAGCTCCTTGGCGTGTCCCATGCGCTCGGTTAGCACCAAGTCAAACTGGGATGCGCGTGCAGTCATGTCCAAAAAGCGTTGCAGGCGCTCGGCAACTTCGTGCGCCGCACCCGACTGGGCGGCTGGGTTGGCGATGATGAGCGTGCGGCCAAAATCAGTTGCGTGCATGGGGCGACTCCCGGCGTATGACGTGACGGTGCGGTCGCGCTCAGGTCGAATTGCCCCCGATTGTGGCTGCACGTCGAATACTTACGTCTACTCTATCAGGTCGTTGTGGCGCTCGATAGCATCCGCTACCGTACCGCCCTCATCCACAATAAGCGAACGGCGCTTGGGCGAGATGATGCGCTGGGCGGGGTACACGCCGCGGTGTCCGGCAGTTAGGTAGCTGATAAAGACCACGATGACAAAGAACCCGGCTGCCGTGCCGTGGAACAGGTCGATGGCCATCATGCAGGTGGTGATGGGCACGTTGAGGCCGGCACAGAACACGCCGAGCATGCCGAGAGCCGCCAGAAAACTGGGGTCGATTCCGACGAGGCAACCGATCCAGCCGCCGAGCGCCGCACCGATGCCAAACAGGGGCGTGACCTCGCCGCCTTGGAAGCCCGCACCCAGGGTAAGCGCTGTGACGACCAACTTGATGGCTGCGTCTGCCAGGGTGGTGTTGCCGGCAAATCCGGCGCCGGAAAGCCACGTGGAAAGGCCGGCGTAGTCCCAGGCGTCGAGAAGGGCATAGGCGGCCAAAACCACGAGTGCGCCTATGAGTGCGCGAACGAGGTAATTGGTGATAAAGCGACCGTACAGGCTCTTGACGGTTCGAACTGACCAGGCAAAGAGGCGTGCCGTCAGACCGAAGATAATGGCGCTGATAACAACGATGACAACCGTCCGTGGTGTCATGTTGGGAACGCTGGCGATAACATTCGCCTCGTACTCGGTACCCAGGGCGAGTGATGTAAAGTAGCCGGTAAACGAGGCGACCAGGCAGTAGATGCCCGCGGTGTAGTCGATCTTGCCGATAAAGCACATCTCCATGCCAAAGAAAGCTCCGGCAAGGGGCGAACCGAATACGGCGCCAAAGGCCGACGAGATGCCGGCGAGCATGAGGTCGTGGTGGTCATGCTTTTTGAGGTGGGCGAGGCTCGAGATGTTGCTGGCGATGGTGCCGCCAATCTGCACTGCAGCTCCCTCGCGACCGGCCGATCCGCCCGTTAGGTGCGTGAGCGTGGAGCAGACGAAGGTGAGGACGGCCATGCGCATATGGATGAGGCGTGTGCCCAGAGCGGAGTCGATGACCAGGTTGTTACCGCGTTTGGCGGCAAGACCGTGGTTTTTGTACACCCATGCTTGCGTTGCAACCTAAAAGAGGAACGTAT
>CABUAL010000249.1 GCA_902489515.1 uncultured Collinsella sp.
AAGCCGATGCGGCTCGCGCGTTCCCTCGTATACCCGATAGACCGTCTGCATGTGTATGCCAGCCCCTTACGCTCCGGTGCAAGTTTGTTTACTGTGGGGCATTCTCGCACGAAACATTCAACCTATTTGCCCAGAGCGCATGTTGGTTTGGTGAGCGGCTCTAGTAGTCGGTGAAAGTGAGGGGGTTAATTGAAGATTTTTAGCGCGCAAGCGTAACGGTACGATCGGGAAACTCGATGCTTGCAACCAGTTTTCCGCCGAGGCTCTCTGCGTACCTGCTCAGCGTGTCGAGCCTCATCGAACCCAACTCCCCACGCTCGAGCTCGGATACACGTTTTTGAGAAACGCCCATCGACTGGGCGACCGACGCCTGTGTTAGATCTTTTAACCTGCGAATCTGAGCAAGCTTATAGGCTTCGATACGATCGCGAGTCCTCTCCTGCTCGGCGGTAATGGAGTCGCGTGTTATCCCGCGAGATTCCATATACTCATGCAGTTCCATCTCGATCGAGCCTCCTTACGTGGCGACGGTATATTTGCTCGGCCCTTGGAATGTTGATCGCATACCAACCGTTCCATTTTGCCCTTGACGATCCCGCTCGCGACTTATCACCCGCCAATAGCAATACCGCCTGGCGCTTGGGGTCAAAGGCGAAGAGGATGCGAATCACCTGCCCACCACACGACGTCACTCTCAGCTCCTTTAAATGATGAAGCTTCGAGCCCTTTACGCGGTCAACCAGCGGACGACCAAGGCTGGGACCTTCCTTCTCGAGCACCAAAAGGTCTGCATAAATCTGCTTCAGCGTAGCTTCATCCTGCTCATCAAGCCAAGGTTCAATGTAATCAAGCACGATACGGTACCGATGCAGCTGATTTGACATACCTTTCTCCTTCTATAGTAGAAGTTTTACGGTATATTGCAAGGACAAACTTACGCAAATGTCTATTAATTCAGCTTAAATACGCTGTTTGGGCTCGGTGACGATGGCTCGGACGATGCGGGGGCGATCGGTGAGGTCATGGACGATACGCACGTCCGAAAGGCCTGCCTGGCGACAGAGCTCGGCCGCGGCATCGAGGGCACCCTCGTAGAGCTCGCAGGCAAACAGGCCGCCGGCGCGCAGCATGTAAGGCGCCGCATTGAGCAGGCGGCGGAAAATATCGAGGCCGTCGGCGCCGCCCTCGAGCGCCAGGTCGGGCTCAAAGTCCTTGACCTCGTGCGGCAGCGAGCGCATGACGTCGGTCGGGATGTAAGGCGGGTTGGAGACGAGCACATCAAAGGTGCCCCACTCTTCGCGGGGAATGGAACTCACCAGGTTGGTGAGGCTAAAGGCAACCTCATCTGCCGTGAGGCCGAGGGCGTCGCGGTTTTTGGTGGCCAGATCGATGGCGCGCGGCTCGATATCGGTGGCGGTGCAGGTAACGTGGCCGCGGCGCTCCCAGGCAAGGGAGAGCGAAATGCAGCCCGTGCCGCAGCCGACCTCGAGAACGCGGGCAGTGCAGGGCTCGGTTGGGGCAGGCGCAGCGGCATCCTGAGCTGAAGCCGTCTCCTGGCCGGCACCCTCGATGGCGATGCCGTATTCGTCGAGCTCGGACTCGGCGGCTTCCGCGGCTTCGGCTTCTGCTGCCTGCGCGGCGGCTTCCTCGGCCTCGCGGTCGGCCAGTTCCTCGGCATAGGCACGGCTGCCCAGTACGTCGCCGCCTAACGCCGCCTCATCGGCAGCCGTCAGGTTAGCGGCACGGCGCTCGGCAGTCGCGCGCTCGTCGGCCAGCGCCGCCTCGGCTTTGCGGGCCTCTTCGACCTCATCGTTCCAAGGCAGCTCAACACGCTGACGGGCAGCAGCCTCGGGGCTCAGCACCTCGGCATCCAGATAATTGAGGACTTCCTCGACGAGCATCTCGGTCTCGGGGCGCGGAATGAGCACACCGGGGGCGCACGCGACGTCGATCATGCGAAACTGCGTGCTGCCGGTGATGTATTGCAGCGGCTCGCCCTTAGCGCGGCGGACAACGGCCGCATGCATGGTCTCGAGCTGGGCCGCGTTAAGCGTCTCGTCCATACGCATATATAGGTCAATGCGCGCCAGGCCCGTGGCGGCGCACAGCAGCCACTCGGCAGAAAGACGGGGGTGCTCCTCGCCGCGCTCGGCCAGGTACTCCTTGGTCCACTCGAGACAACGCTTGATGGTCCAGATCTCGTTTGCCATGGGGCCCTCCCCTCTTAAGCGCCGGACGGCGCGCGAATGTCGGAGCAGATTGTACGCGAGGCCAGCGCTTGGCAAGGGACAATTGAAGGCGATTATCGAGAATCAGCCCAGAATTTTGCACCGAGCTCGCTCAAAGTGTTCATTCGCCGACGTCTAGATTTGCATTCGTCAAGCTTTTGGCAAGGTTGCCCCAAAACTAACCAATATCTAACCAAGAACTTGCCACATTGCTTGACGAACGACCCCTCAAAAACCGTCCCGCGACTTCTTGGACGATTTTTTGAGCATTATTTTGGTAATCGACCGACGCTTTTAGCAGGTAAATGGCCCATAGGCTACCAAGTCAGCCCAAATAAACCAACATAGCAATTTCCCAAAATGATCCGTAGGGGACGGAGGAAAACGGATCACTGGCACCGCATCGATGCAGAATGATCCGTTTTCCTCCGTCCCCAAGGGATCATTCAAGTGCCAACCAAGATAACGCCGATGTCTTGACAATGCCAGCGAGCGGGTCGCATTTGAGACAAGGTGACGTGAAACGAAAGGGCGCTGACCTTCTGGTCGCGCCCTTGAAGTTGA
>CABUAL010000250.1 GCA_902489515.1 uncultured Collinsella sp.
ATCCGCTCCTCCCTCGGCAGCCTCGTCGCTTGCGCGCGAGGCATCGCCAAAAGAGCCGCCGAGCATGCCGGGACCCGCAAAGTAACCAGAGCGGTCCGTGAGCTCCATCTAGCGACCTCCGGCCAGCACCAGATCCTGCAGCGCCGAGTACACCTCGACGCGGCGCGGATCGTCCTGCTTGTCGATGAGCAGCGCCATGGCACCGCGGATATCGCCCTTGGGCGCGCCCTCGAGCGTATCCATAAACTCGTTGGCCAAGTCGCGGCCGTAACGGTAGCCGCTCATGGCGCGAGCTTCGCGCTCAATGGCAACGCGCAGCTTGTACGGCACGCCGGGGTGCAGGATATCGGCCTGCTCGCCGGCGGCCTCCACCGTGGCCCAAGATCGTGGTGTCCTGTCCAGCAGACCAAGTGCCATGGCAAAGCCGTAGACGGTCTGCGCGGGGCTGGGCGGGCAGCCGGGGATGTAGACATCGACCGGCAGAATCTTGTCCGTGCCGCCCCAGACGCAGTAGTTGTCGTAGAAGATGCCGCCGGTGCAGCCGCAAGCGCCATAGGACACCACGATCTTGGGATCGGGTGCGGCCTCAAAAGCGCGCAGGGCCGGCATGCGCATGGCACGCGTCACGGCACCGGTGTACAGCAGCACATCGGCGTGACGGGGCGAGGGCACGACCTTGATGCCAAAGCGCTCGACGTCGAAGACGGGCGTGATGGAACCAAAGATCTCGATCTCGCAGCCGTTGCAGCCGCCGCAGTCGACACGGTAGACGTACACCGAGCGCTTGATCTTCTTAAGAAGGGTCGCCTTGGCCTTCTCGATGCTCTCGTCGAGCTCGATCTTGGTCGGGCGGTACTGAAGCCGCTCGGGTAAAAGCGTGGGTTCGGCCATGGTTACTCCTCCTTCGTATCAAAATCCATAATGATGCCCTCGACCGGCGCAGGACCGGCGGGAATCTCGGGCGCATCGGGGTTGAGCTCACGGTCGATATACTCCGGGTTCACGCCGTGGCCGCCCAGATACTCCATGCCGGGGCCCTGGGGCTCACCGGACGCAAGCGTCTCGTTGGCAGCCATGCCGGCAGCGTTGCCGGTCTTTACGGCCGAAGCGGCGCGCAGGGCGTCGAGCTCGCGCTTGCACTCCTGGCACATACCGACGGTACGGGCGGCCTGCTCGGCCTCCATGCCGCCGGCCTTTTGCAGCAGGCGCTTGGCGTAGTCGATCTCCTTGTGCGGGGCAAACGGCTTGCCGCAACGCGAGCAGTGCTCGAGCGTGTAGACGCTCTTGCTGGTGAGGTCGTCCTTGCTCATGACGGCCAGCTCAAACTCCTCGGTGAGCTTGATGGCCTCCATGGGGCAGGCTTCCTCACAGCGGCCGCAAAAGATGCAGCGGCCGTAGTCGATCGACCAGGTAATGGTATCGGCCGCAAGGTCAGTGTCCATGCGAATGGCATCGGCCGGACAAGCCACGCCGCAGGCACCGCAGGCGATGCAGAGCTCGGCATTGTGCTCGGGCTTGCCGCGCATGTCCTTGTTGGTGGGAAACGGCGCAAACGGGTACTTGACCGTCGCGTCGCCGGCCTTGGCGTTAACCTTCCAAAGCTTCAGCATATTAGAGTGCCTCCTCATCGAGCGGAGCGGCCATGGTGCCCTCGCCCGCAAGCGGCGACTTGTCGCGCCAGACGTTCTCGAACTGCTCCTTGTCGAGCACGTGGTCGCGCTTGGCGGCGACATCGGTCACCGTCACGCGGTCGGTGCAGGAGTAGCACGGGTCGAGCGAGCCGACGATCAGCGCCGCATCGCCCACGGTGTTGCCGCGGAACATGTAGCGCAGGACCGGCCAGTTGCTGTACGTGGCCGCCTTGGCGCGCCAGCGGTAGCACTTCTGGTTGTTGCCGAGCATGGCCCAGTGCACGTCCTCGCCGCGCGGAGCCTCGGTGGCGCCGATGGCGTACTTGTGCGGGGTGTACTCCCAATCCGTGGTGAGGATGGGGCCCGACGGGCAGTTCTCGAGCATGGTCTCGATCATGTCGATCGAATCGTAGACCTCCTGGATGCGAACGGCGGTGCGGCCGAAGGCATCGCAGGTGTCTGCCGTGGCAGCATGCATCTTCTGAACATCCGGATCAGCGTAGCCGTCGAAGGGATGGTCAAAGCGCACGTCGCGGGCATAGCCCGAGCCACGCATGAGCGGGCCGACCGGAGAGAAGTCGCGTGCGATCTTGCGGTCCAGAATGCCGATACCACTCGTACGCTCGATAAAGTTGGGCGTGGAGAGTAAGACGTCGACGAGCTCCTGAACCTCGGAGCGCAGCTGGTGGATGGTCGTGAGCGTGGAGAGCTTCTGCTCGGCCAAAATGTCGCGACGCACGCCGCCGATCACGTTGAGGCCGTAGGTCTTGCGGTGACCGGAGAGCTTCTCGGCCAGGTCCATGGACTTCTCGCGGACGCGGAAGAACTGCTGGAAGCCGGAGTCGAAGCCCGTGTAGTGCGACGCCAGGCCAATGTTGAGCAGATGCGAGTGCAGGCGCTCGACCTCGAGCATGATGGCGCGGATGTACTGGGCGCGCGGCGGGACATGAATGCCCTGGGCGCGCTCGACGGCCTCGGCATAGGCCACCGAGTGGGCGCAGCCGCAGATGCCGCAGATGCGGTCGGCGAGGAACGTCACGGCGTCATAGTTCAGGCGCGTCTCGGCGACCTTCTCCATACCGCGGTGCACGTAGAACAGACGATAGTCGGCGTCCACGATCGTCTCGCCCTCAACGAACAGGCGGAAGTGGCCGGGCTCGT
>CABUAL010000251.1 GCA_902489515.1 uncultured Collinsella sp.
AGCAAAGCCGGGATGAATGCGCGCGCAATAAGGGGAGCCACATCGCCGTGCAATACGTGCTCGATTCGCTCTACAGCAGCTACTTCGCCAAAGACTACGCCCGCTGCTCCGAGTTCCTGGAGCGCTCGTTCCCCTACACCCGCCTCCCGGGGCTCAAGTAGCGACGAGCGTGGATAATCTCCCACTTTGAGGCCGTACATAGACCAAAACCGGGAGATTATCCACGCTCATTTCTGACTAGTCATTTAAGAACGTCCCCAATGACTACTCCTTCGGAGCAAGACGACGCCGCAGGTAGAGAACGGACAGCGAGCGGGTTGGTAAACCCGCGTAACTACTACTCCCGGACTCCGTACTGCTCGTAGTAGGCATCGATGGCGGCCTTGAGCTCGTCATCGATGACGACCTTGCCGTCAATCTCGTGGTTGTAGAGGGTCTCGACGACCTCGGCCATGGAGACGATGCTCGCGACGGGGAAACCGTACTTGGCCTCGATCTCCTTCTGCGCGGTGGTCACACCGCCCTTGCCGACCTCCATGCGGTTGAGGGACACGATCAGGCCCTTGATCTCGACATCGGCAGCAGCCTTGACCTTGGGATAGGTCTCGTCGATGGACTTGCCGCTGGTGGTAACGTCCTCGACCATGACCACACGGTCGCCGTCCTTGGGCTCATAACCCAGCAGGTTGCCCTTATCGGCACCGTGGTCCTTGGCCTCCTTGCGGTCGCAGCAGTACTTGACCTCCTTGCCGTACAGCTCGTGGTAGGCAATTGCGGTCACGACGGCCAGCGGAATACCCTTGTAGGCCGGTCCAAACAGCACATCAAAGTCGTCGCCAAAGTTATCGTGGATGGCCTGGGCGTAATACTCGCCCAGCTTCTTGAGCTGATAGCCCGTCACGTAAGCGCCGGCGTTCATAAAGAACGGGGACTGACGGCCGCTCTTGAGCGTAAAGCTGCCGAACTTAAGAACGTCGGACTCGACCATAAACTTGATGAACTCTTGCTTGTAAGCCTCCATGCGGGCTCCTCTCGTGATCGCGTACGTGCCTTCCAGTTTAGCGCAGGCGAAGCGTCGATGCGGGCGCGCTTTGGAGCCACGGCATTCTGTAAAGGCTTTGTCAGGGGGAATGGTTTTCCGAACAATGGGGTTGACATGGCAAACCCCCTCATCAAGAATACGGGCGGATTAAAAAGGGGTACGAGATACCCAAAGCGCGCTGCGCTCAGCCTTTAGGAGGTGTGCCATGGAAGGCAGTCCTAGTCGAAAAACCTGCATGTCGCCCTCGGCACGCCGCGAGGACTCCGCACACGCATAAACGCCACCGGCAGATCGCCAAAACCACCGCAAAGGCGCGCTGCACCCTTTGTGGGCTCAAGAGCTTGACGTGAGCGACATCTAGGTTTTTTGAAGCAAATACGACACGTACGCTAACTCCCCTCAACAAGGAGGACCCTATGCTGATGCTCAAAACCGTCACGGTACTCGAAGCCATCTCCAAGCGCCGCCGCACGGCGCGCCCTGCCGCTCATACCGGCCTGTCCAAGAACACCATATTCGCCGCCACCCATAGTGCCGAGGACGCCCTCGTACTGCTTGACGCCACGGCAAACGGCCTCACCGTCGAGCAGGCAACTGAGCGCCTGAACGCCGTCGGCCCCAACACCATCGAGGCAACGACCAAAACGCTCGCCCGCCGCATCGCCGACGCGTTCATCGATCCCTTCGCCGGCATCCTCGCCGCGCTCGCGCTGGTCTCGCTCTACATCGACGTGCTCGCCGTGCCCGAGCCGCAGCGCGACCCCTCCACGGTCATCGTCATCGGCATCATGCTGCTGGTATCGGGCGGCATGAAGTTTATCCAGGAAGCCCGCAGCGGCAATGCGGCAGAGGCCCTCAAGGACCTGGTCTCCAACACTTGCACCGCCCTGCGCGACGGCGGGCGCATCGAGATCCCCTTCGACGAGCTCGTCCCCGGCGATGTAATCCGCCTCTCTGCCGGCGATATGGTACCAGCAGACGCCCGCATCATCACCGCGCGCGACCTGTTTGTGATCGAGTCCGCACTCACCGGCGAGAGCGAGGCCGTCGAGAAGACCACCGCCGTCACCGTCGTCGAGGGCGCCGACGGCTCCGCACTGCCACTCTCTGCCTGCAAGAACATCGTCTTTACCGGCACCTCCGTGCAAAACGGCGCCGCCATGGCGCTTGTCGTTGCCACCGGCTCGGACACCTACCTGGGCGGCATCGCCAAGATGCTCAACGGGCGCGGCGAAAAAAGCGCGTTTGACCGCGGCGTCTCGAGCGTCTCCATGCTGCTGGTGCGCCTGATGCTCGTTATGGCGCCGGCCGTCTTTGCCATCAACGCCGCCACCAAGGGCAACGTCATCGACGCGCTGCTGTTCGCCACGAGCGTGGCCGTGGGCATCACGCCGCAGATGCTTCCCGTCATCGTGACCACGAGCCTGTCGCAGGGCGCCAAGGACCTCGCCCGTCGCCAGGTTATCGTCAAGGAGCTGCCGGCGATTCAAAACCTCGGAGCGATGGACGTCCTGTGCTGCGACAAGACCGGCACCCTCACCGAAGACCGCATCGTGCTCGAGCGCTACCTCAACACCGATGGCAACGAGGACGCGCGCGTGCTGCGCCATGCGTTTTTGAACAGCTTCTTCCAGACCGGCCTCAAAAACCTTATCGACCTGGCCGTAATCGACCGTGCCGATGTGACACCCTCGACCGTAACCATCTGGGTTTTGCCT
>CABUAL010000252.1 GCA_902489515.1 uncultured Collinsella sp.
CTCGGGGTGAACCACGATGTCGTTATCGAGTGCCTGGGTAAAGTCGAGCAGCGGCTCAAGCACCTCGTAGTCGACCTTGATGAGCTTGAGCGCCTTGTCGGCGGCCTCCTCGGTCTCGGCAGCGACGATCGCCACCTCCTCGTTTTGGTAGCGTACGAGGTTCTCGAGGATCAGGCGGTCGTAGGGACTCGGCTGCGGATAGCTCTGGCCAGCGATGGTAAAGCGGCGCTTGGGCACGTCCTCGTAGGTGTAGACGCCCACGACGCCGGGCACCTTCAGTGCGCGCGACGTATCGATGGAGCGGATCTTGGCGCGGGCATAGGGGCTGCGCTTGAGTTTGACGATGAGCGCGCCGGCGGGCACCATATCGCCCGTGTAGACGGGACGGCCCTCGAGCAGAGCCTTCGAGTCCTTCTTGGGCTGCTTGTGGGTAATCTGCTTGTAGGTGACGCCGTCGCAGCTGGTTTCGTTGACCGGCAGCTCAGGCATCTCGAAGCCCACCTGCACGCCAGACTCGATGAGAAAGCGGACGATGGCGCGCAGCTGGCTCTCGTAGCCGCTGCAGCGACAGAGGTTGCCGGCGAGCTGGCGCGAGAGCTCCTCGCGCGTGGCGACAAGGCTCGGGTCCTCCTTGGCGGCACGGGCGAGTGCCAGCACGTTCATGATGAGGCCGGGGGCGCAAAAACCGCACTGCTCGGCGCCTTCGGCAGCCATCGCACGGGCCAGCGCCTCAGACTCGGCCTTGAGGCCCTCGAGCGTGGTGACGGAGCGGCCCTCAACACGGGCGGCGGGAACCGAGCAGCTCAGCACCGGGTCGCCGTCGAGCCACACCGTGCACAGACCGCAGTTGGTGGTCTCGCAGGCGCAGCGCACCGACGCGCAGCCCTGCTCGCGCAGCAGCGCAAAGAGCATGGTATCGGGGGCAATCTGAACCTTGACCTTGCGGCCGTTGAGCGTAAAGGAAAGATCGATGAGTTTGGCAGCCATTAGCGCACCTCGCTAGAATCGACGCCGGGCACGCGGCGGCAGGAATACTCGTCCGTGGCAAACTTGGGGACCTGCACGGTCTCGAGCTCGCGGGCAAGCGCGGCAGAAAGCTCGATGCCGGCGGCGCGGCGCACAGCCTGAATCGCCAGCGGGGCCGAGATGCGACGGCGGTAGTCAGCCGAGCCCCACATGTTGGTGCCGTAGCTCAGTGTGCGTACGGACGCGGCCAGGGCACGCAGCTCGTCCTTGGAAGGATGCTCGCTCACCAGGCCACATGCCTCGCCCTGCAGCAAGGTCGCGCGCAGCGGGCGGGCGCCCACGGTGACGTGCCAGGAGCCGTCCCACCAGGCGGCGGTGACATTGAGCGAGGGGAAGTCGGTCGCGGCCTTGCGCACGGCCTCGTAGCTTGCACGATAGTCGTGCTTAACGACCACAACGTGCTCGATCACGTCGCGCACGTAGCCCATGTCCACGAACTCCGCGAGCGGCACGCGGCCGGCGCCCGTCAGCTCAACGTACGAATCGAGCGCCAAAAAGGCCGAGAGCACGTCAGAGAAACCAAAGCGACCGTAAATGCTGCCGCCCACCGTGGCGGTGTTACGCAGCTGCACGCCCACGATGTCGTGGACGGCGAACTCAAAGACATTGTTGACAAGCGCGTTGAGCCCGGCATGACGCTCAAGCTGGCGCAGGGTACACATGGCACCGATGCGAAACTCGGTCTCGGTCTCCTCGATCTGATCGAGTCCGCAGGCCGAAAGGTCAATCGCCGTCGCCACGCGACGCGATCCCAGGCGCATCCAGATGCCGCCGCCCACAATCTTGTTGTTGCGGTTCTTCTGTAAGAGCTCATAGGCTTCGGCCGCGTTTCCAACACGGACGTAGGTACCGAACTTGAGCACGTTCTCCCCCATCTCTCCACTTGTCCAGTACGTTTAAGTGTACCAAACGAGGGGCCGCACACCGTTTTAGGACAAAATCCACCCACCCATCCATAACTTGCGGGGCTCAACGCGCTTGTCAACAATGTCTTTGAGTCCCACCCATCCATAACTTGCGGTGATATACGGACTGATTAGCCGTTCTGGAACGCAAAACAGTCCGTATATCACCGCAACTTATGAGGAGTCCTCCGGGATAGAAAAGGCTCCCAGCCAAGATGACTGGGAGCCTTCTGCGATGCCATGTCGAGCGAAGATTTAGCAGACGCCCTGGGCGAGCATGGCGTCGGCGACCTTCAGGAAGCCGGCGATGTTGGCGCCCATGACAAAGTTGCCCTCCTGGCCGTACTCCTTGGCGGTGTCGTCCACGTTGTGGAACATGCCGCGCATGAGCTGCTCGAGCTTGCCGTCGACCTCCTCGAAGGTCCAGGACAGGTGCTCGGCGTTCTGGCTCATCTCCAGGCCGGACACGAGCACGCCACCGGCGTTGGCAGCCTTACCAGGCATAAAGGCAACGCCGTTCTCCTGGAAGTAGGTCGTGGCCTCGATGGTCGTGGGCATGTTCGCGCCCTCGCCGACCACCTTGCAGCCGTTGGCGACGAGCGCCTGGGCATCCTCGAGCAGCAGCGTGTTCTCGCGAGCGCAGGGCAGCGCGATGTCACAGGGCAGCTGCCAAACGCCGCGGCCGTCGCCCTCGTGCCACACGGCGTTGGGCTTCTCGTCAACGTACATAGCGAGCGTAACGCCCTTGTCGTGGCCAGAGCGCTTCTTGTTGTAGACGTGCTCGAGCACGGTGTAGTCGATGCCGTCGGGCCTACTTTGT
>CABUAL010000253.1 GCA_902489515.1 uncultured Collinsella sp.
CGCTTTATGGTCGACACGGTCGCCGGCGCCTATGCGCCCGCCGATGCCAAGCTCATGATCGAGGGCTTCGGCGCCGCGGCCACACGCCCGGTCACGCTGCGCGCCAACACGCTCAAGGCGACCGCCGAGGACATCGCTGCGGCGCTCGATGCCGCCTGCATCGCCCACCAAACCGTTACCTGGTATCCGGACGCCTTTATCCTGCCCGAGGCCCAGGTTTCAGATCTGTGGGATCTCGACATCTACCGCGACGGCAAAATCTACCTGCAGAGCCTGTCATCCATGATGCCGCCGTTGGTCCTGGGCGCCCAGGCAGGCGAGGACATCCTGGACATGTGCGCAGCCCCCGGCGGCAAGACGACGCAGATCGCCGCCCTCACCCAGGGACAGGCGCACCTCACCGCCTGTGAGATGAGCATTCCCCGCGCCGAAAAGCTCGAGTCGAACCTCCATCGCCAGGGTGCCAAAAACGTGCCCGTCATGCGCATCGACGCACGCGAGCTCGACGAGTTCTTCCGCTTTGACCGCATCCTGCTCGACGCTCCCTGCACCGGCACGGGCACCGTCATCAGTGGCAACGAGAAAAGCCTGCGCGGCCTCACCGAGCAGTTGCTGAGCAAGTGCGCCCGCTCGCAGCGAGCACTTCTGGACCGCGCCATGGGGGCCCTCAAACCGGGCGGCACGCTCGTCTATTCGACTTGTTCGATCTTGCCGCAGGAAAACGAGGACGCCCTGCAAGAGGCCCTCGACAAGCATATGGACTGCGAGCTCATCCCCCTCGACGGCACGCCAAGCGAAAGTGAAGCACGACGCACCCAGGAAGCTGGTGAGGAGCCGCGCATCGAGTCCAACGCTCTGACCGAAGCCATTGCCGCGGGTCAGGTATCGGCCATCGTCAACGGCCTGCCCGGCACGCTCACCATTCCGCCTAGCCGCGACTTTGAGGGCTTCTACATTGCCCTGATCCGAAAACGCAGCTAGCGCACGGATCCAAAACTCAACAAGCTATCTCTGTGCGCGTTTGCCCTGCTGGTCGCGATGCTGTTTAAGCATCGCGCGCTCCTTGCGTTCGGCCCTTTTGCCCTTAATGGCCGTGACCACAAAGTAGATGACCGCGGCGGCAACGATTGCGGCCACACACAGGCCGATCGAGCCAAACATTGCTGTCAATTCCATACCGCGTCACCTCTCTTTTAAACGGGGCTTTCAAGATAGCACCTCGATACCCGCCACCACAGCTCCTTCACGTTCGCCGGCCCTTCGGTCTAACGGATGGCGCGGCGGGGAAAAATCAACTCGTCAAACGATTTAGCATTCGCAATTCCGGCTGCATCGCGCCGGCCATCATCACATAGAATCGAGCCTCCATGGATACCCTCAACGATCTAAATGAGCGCGTCGACGCCTTCGTCGGCACCAGCTCCTTCGACACGCCTGCGGCGGCAAACGACCAAGCTCCCATCGATGTGCCCGCCGAGGTGCACGAGGACATCGTCGCCTCGGTCGATTTTTCCGAGGTCGAGCTTGCAGACGAGTTCACCGAGCCCCAAATAGCCGTCACGCCCAACGGCCTGCTCCCTATGGAGCCCCTGCCCATCGACGGACGCCTGCGCAAGGCTGCCCTTCGCATGCCCGACGAGATCGAGGAGGCCAGCGGCTTCACGCTCTTTGGCCGACGCATCAAGTCGCTCATTTACACCACCGATGTCGCGGTTATCCGCAACTCCAACGCCGACGCCGTCTTTGCGGTCTACCCTTTCACGCCGCAGCCCGCCATTACGCAAGCGCTGCTGACCGTCGCCGAGTGCCCGGTCTTTGTAGGCGTGGGTGGCGGAACTACGACCGGTAAGCGCTCCGTGCAGATGGCAGCCGTCTCCGAGATGCAGGGCGCGGCGGGCTGCGTGGTCAACTCCCCCGCTACTGCCGAGATGGTCGAGCACATCACCAACATCGCCGACATCCCCGTCATCGCCACGGTCGTTCGCTGCGACGACGATGCCCACGCCAAGGTGCGCGCTGGAGCCAAGATTCTCAACATCGCCGCCGGCAAGAACACGCCCCAGGTCCTACGCGAGCTGCGCGAGCACTATCCCAACCTGCCGCTTATCGCGCCGGGCGGCAAGACGCCCGAGAGCATTCGCGAGACCATCGCCGCCGGCGCCAACGCCATCATCTGGACACCGCCTTCGGCCCAGCAGCTACAGACCGACATGATGCAGCGTTATCGCAAGATGAAGGAAGACGCCACACCTGTCATCTCGCGCGACGACGTGCCCATTATCGACCAGGTCGCCGCCGCCGAGGTCAGCCAAGTCGAGAACATGAATCCCGATGTGCCGATTCCCGACGAAGTCATCGAGCGCGTCGCTTCGATCCACGAGCGCGTCGAGGAGCATCGCGCCAACCGCGGCCTCAAGCCGTCACTGCACGGCTTTTTCTTCCGCGGAAAGAAACGCTAGCAAAACATCTTGGCCCGCCCCACAAACGTGAGGCGGGCCGTTTTCGTTTGAGCAATCATGCAGCGACGTGATGGGGCAAATTAATCCACGCGCTTGTCGCCCATAAAGAAGAGCGCCACCGTACCAGGTCCGGTATGCGAGCCAATCAGAGTACCGATGTCATTGATCTCAATCTTGCCTTTAAGCTGCGGAACCTGTTCCTCAATCAGCGCCGCGACCGCCTCGGCATCCTCGCGGCACGCCGACTGCGACATGATGCACTTACCCGAATAATCTGCACCGTCCT
>CABUAL010000254.1 GCA_902489515.1 uncultured Collinsella sp.
TGAGCTGCTGCTTAAAGTGCGTCTCCTCAAGCGAGCTGTTGCGCTCGGTAAAGGTGTCGCACTCCAGCTCGTCATAGTGGCTCAGCAGGTGCTCGGCATCTTGCTGCGAGATGGCGGCGTGCAAACGGTCGGCCTGCGCCACGGGGTACATGAGGATCGTCTGCGCATGTCCCTGCTTGGTCTCGAGCAGTAGCATGGGCTGCGGTGTGTCGTCCCTAAAACCGACGACGGTGCAGACTCCCTGACCCGGATGAATGACGTGTTGACCGATTGAGAACATGCTACCTCCAACTTATACGAATTTACGTATGTCTAGAATAACACGCTGACGTGCGCAAACCCTTACTTTATGCAGGAAAAGCACACAACTCCGATAGGTAAGAGTATTCGATAACAGGCGCAGCTCATTCACACCTTTATGCATTTTCAACGCCTGCATAATCTGCAGGCAGACTGGCATCTTTGAGTGACTCCATACAAGCTGTAGTCAATTTTGTGCATATGCAATATCGATTGGCTTTACCCTGCGGCAGTGCCCGTCGCTTGTGATAGAGTGCTACAAACTCTGGCTTTTGCCCTACGAGTGACCAAGAGCTCGGGGGCTTTAACACAAGGAGGATCTATGCCCGAGAAGATTGAAGAGCTGGTACGCGCTGCGCTTGCTGCGGCCCAGGAGGCCGGCGACCTTTCCGCATTTGAACTTGACGATTGCGCTATCGAGCGACCGGCTGACACTTCTCATGGCGAGTGGACCTCTACCATGGCCCTGAAGTCCGCCAAGCTGGCCCATTGCGCCCCGCGCAAGATCGCCGAGGCCATCGTTGCCCATATGCCCGAGGACCCCGCGATCGAGAAGGTCGAGATCGCAGGCCCCGGCTTCATCAACTTCTACCTCTCCGTTGCCGTCAAGAACGCCATCTTTGGCGAGGCCCGCGAGAAGGGCATGGACTTCGCTAAGTCCAACGTCGGTGGCGGCCTGAAGACCCAGGTCGAGTTCGTCTCCGCCAACCCCGTCGGCCCCATGCACATCGGCCATGGCCGCTGGGCCGCTCTGGGCGACTCCCTTTGCCGTGTTATGGATCACGCCGGTTATGACATTCAGCGCGAGTTCTACATCAACGACCACGGCTCTCAGATGAACACCTTCGGCAACTCCATCAGCACGCGCTATATGCAGCTTGCCGACATCATCGCCAAGCAGGGCGTGGATATCGACGAGGCTCACAAGCTGCTGATCGCCGACCGCGACGCCTTTGTTGCCGACGAGAACGATGAGCACCCCGAGACCCATCCGTATCAGGACAACTTTGCCGAGACTCTGGGCAAGGACTCCTACGGCGGCGACTACATCATCGACGAGGCTGCCGAGTTCTGGCGCACCGACGGCGATAAGTGGGTCAACGCCGATCCGCAGGAGCGCATGGAGAGCTTCCGCGAGCGCGGCTATGTAAAGATGGTCGACAACATGCGCGACCTTTGCCACGCCGTTAACTGCGACTTCGATCGTTGGTTCTCCGAGCGCTCTCTGTACGTGAAGGACACCGAGGGCGAGACCGCCGGCACCTCCGCCGTCGACCGCGCTTTTGAGAAGCTCGACAAGATGGGCTACCTCTACACCAAGGACGGTGCCCTGTGGTTCCGCTCCACCGACCTGGGCGACGACAAGGACCGCGTCCTGATCAAGTCCGATGGCGAGTACACCTACTTCGCCTCCGACGTTGCCTATCACTGGGATAAGTTCCAGCGCGTCGACCACGTCATCGACATCTGGGGCGCCGACCACCACGGCTACATCGAGCGCGTCCGCTGTGTCTGCGACGCTCTTGGCTATCCCGGCAAGTTCGAGGTTCTACTGGGCCAGCTCGTCAATCTGCTGCGCAACGGCAAGCCCGTCCGTATGTCCAAGCGCAAGGGCACCATGGTGACCCTGCAGGAGCTCGTCGACGAGGTCGGCTCCGACGCCGCTCGCTACACGCTCATCTCCAAGAGCTCCAACCAGATGGTCGACTTCGATATCGAGGCCGTCAAGAAGCGCGACAACTCCAACCCGGTGTACTATGTGCAGTACGCTCACGCTCGCGTGTGCTCCATCCTGCGCCGTGCCGCCGACGTTACGCCCGAGCAGGCTGACGAGATGGGCATGAAGGCCGTTGCCGCCAAGGCCATCGGTGAGAACGTCGATTACTCGCTGCTGACCGACCCGACCGAGCTCGCCCTTTCGCGTAAGCTCAACGAGCTCACCGACCTGATTGCCAGCTGCGCTCGCGACCGCGCCCCGTTCCGTCTGACGCACTTTGCTGAGGAACTCGCCGGCGACTTCCACAGCTTCTACGCTGCCTGCCAGGTTCTGCCGAGCGAGGGCCGTCCCGTCGACCCCGAGCTTTCGCGCGCCCGTCTGGCCGCTTGCGACGCCGTTCGCGTGACGCTCGCCCTGGTGCTCACCCTCGTTGGCGTCTCCGCTCCCGAGCAGATGTAAGCTGCGGGTCATTTAACCGTGTAGGTTCGGCTTTGCTGAGCCCTATAAGCCCGATCTCCATGCGGAGGTCGGGCTTTTTGCAAACGCCGACGTATTGACGAATTTGGAACTGCTGGAAATACGAAACTATGCCGGTTTACTACGATGAATATGAGAAATTCCAACCACGCCAGCTTTTCGCAAAAAAGTGCAGGGCATCTACCTGCACTGATAATTGTTCTCGGGGGAAGCGGGCACTGCGGGGCGCGGCAACGG
>CABUAL010000255.1 GCA_902489515.1 uncultured Collinsella sp.
CCCATCGAGCGACGGCATGAGCAAAATCACGCGATCGAAGGAGGTCAGCGAGGGAATGGCATCCGCACCATCCAGGGCAAGGTCCACGTCGCGGTGCGCGATCTTCATTTCGAGCAGGATCTGGTCGAACTGTTCCTTTACGTCGTCGACGCTATCTTGGTCCGAGTCGGTAATGACCAGGCATGTGGGCTTTTGGCCAAAGATTGCAGAGCTTGCAGGCGTAGCGTCGGTGGCGGCGAGCATACCCAGCTTGTGCTGTCCAGCGCTGTACTGCACTCCGGTACGCTCCACCAGCAGCACGGCGGCCATGGCAATAAAGACCGCCCACACCACGAGGAGTCCCATCCAACGAAAGCGGCCTGCACGGTGCGGATATGTTGCACCACGCTCATCTGGCCTCCTCCCCGTTGCGCCAAAACGCCAACTTTTCGCGGTTGTCGGCGCCCAAATACACGTGTTGCTTGTCAATCGCATCGATCACACGGTGGACCTCGTCACCGTCGCGGCGCATCACGGCCAGGCGCAGGCAAAGCATCCAAACCTCCTGCTCCTCGGGCACGTCGATCACCAGCTGGTCGGTCACGGCCTGCGCCTCGTCGATCTGTCCGACATCGGCCAGCGCCGTCGCATATCGAATGCGCAGCTCAAAGGTGTCCTCGCGCTCGCAGCGACGCGCAAGCAGGCGCGCGTACTGTTGGCGCTGAATCTGAGCCACGCGCCCCTCGGCCAAGCCCGAGCCCAAATAATCACCAAGAAAATCACAGTATTCGTTGAGGTTTTGCGCGCTCGGGTCCGTCTTAAAGGCACGCTCCAGCTGCTGCAGTTTAAGGTCGGACTCCTTGGAAATCTGCGCCACCGCCGTCGCGGCATAGTGCGCCACCTCAACGTCGTCGTTAAGCTTAGCCGCCTGCAGCTGCGCCAGGTACGCGTCGGGCTCCTCGGTGAGCATGGAGAGCATTAGGCGGCGCCGGTATGCCGGGTCGTTGACGATGAGCGCCTCCTCGAGCGGCACTACGCCTGCATCGTCCTCACCACTCGGTACCGACATACTGCGATGGAGCTCGTCGTTGAAGCGCAGCGACTCCAGCGCAGACTCTTTCAGCCCCTCGCCAAACACCGCGCTGCGGACCGATAGCAGAACCACCAGCAACGGGCCCCACAGCGGTACCAGCACTATCACAGCCAGCATGTGCCCGCGCACCGGCAGCAGGCCCAACTTCATGAGCGTCCACAGCATCAGGCAAACCAGCGCATGAATCAGCAACAAGACGGCAGCAACGACAAGCGAGATCAAGCGACACTCCCCTCGCCGTCACCGGTGTAAGAGATGTGCTGCAGCAGCGCCACGATGTCCTCGCCGTCGACGGGCTCCACCGCAATCTGCTTGGCGCTCAGGCGCTCGCGGATAATGGGCAGATCGCACGCCTTTGCCTGGCGCATAAGCAGATAGAGCACGTCGCCGTCGACCAAGCCCGCCGCGTCGCTCTCGCGGATTGCCGACCCAATTGCGCCCACCAGCTCGCCGACAGGCTCCACGCACGGTACCACGCGCAGGAGCAAAAAACTCCCCATCTTGCTATCTGCCAGCTCCTGCTCCGCCGCGAGCTCTTGGCCAAAGGCAGCCTGCTTGAGCACGCAAGTGCCGTCAACGCAGCGTTTATCCTGCGCCACCGCCTCATAGTCAAAGGCACGGCCCAGCGCGCTTTCGACCAACCCGCACAAGATACGGAACAGGTTTTGATAATAGAGGGTCATTTGGTTTTCGGCCGCACAACGCACAAAGATCAACACGGCGGGTGCCCCGTCGCGTTCGATCGTGTATCCAAACATGGGAAGCCCCGGCGTCAGCTCGCGGTTCACCCACAGGTTCGAACGACCCCCGTCGCCTAAAAGAGGTGCAAGCTGCTCAAGCGTGAGCGAGCGTGCGGCATCTTCGGCAATCGCGGGACTTGCAGCCACCAGGCGTGCAAATGCCCCGCCCGAAACATGGTAGATCGCCACGGAATCGTTCTCGAGGATCTCGCCCAGAAGCTCGCAGCACTTGCGATAGATGTCGCGTGGGTTGAGCACGTCGAGCTCCTGCGTCACGGCAAAGATCTTGCCAAAGCTGTCGTGGCGACCCACGATCTGGCGCCTGTACGCACGCTTGTCCTCGATCGCGTCGTGGTAGAGCTGTGTGAGGAACGTATTGCGGTTGCGCACGAGCTCGTTTTGATCGCGCTCCGCCCTAATGGCCTCGCTGTTGCGCAGCTGCACATAGCCGCACACGGCACCCACCACAAAGTACGCAATAAACGGCAGCCAGTTGGACGGCTCGTAGAACAGGCCCTGGAAGGTATAGCCGTACTGAGTAAAGTAGCTCGCGGCCAAACCCACCGACGCCAGCAGCGCCGCAACCAGGCCAAAGTCCAAGCCATACAGCGTGCCGATCAACACCACGTAGAGCAGGCGATAATCGAGCACGTTGAGCTGGGCCGATTGTGAGAACAGATGCTCCAGCACCTCGAACAGAACCCAGGCAACGCCCGTCTCCAGGCATTTGATGGGCAGCGAGCGCATCTGGATGCGGTCCATGGCGGCACGCAGCGGGTTGATCTTTTTGATGCGTCCAGCGCCCCAGCGAGCTTGAATGGTCGAGAGATCGCGCAGCAAGTCATAGCGCTGAAACCAGCCATAGCAGGTGGGCGACGCCCTCAAGGCGCTGTTCC
>CABUAL010000256.1 GCA_902489515.1 uncultured Collinsella sp.
CGGCCCGGCCATGCCGACTACACCGCCTGGGTCAAGTGGGCCGGTCAGGCGGACATGCGGGGCGGCGGCCATTTCTCCGGCCGTCTGACCGCCCCCTTGTGCATCGCCGGCGGCATCGCGCTGCAGGCACTCGAGGCCCGCGGTATCAAGGTCATGGCGCACGTCGCGCAGATCGGTGGCATCTCCGACCTGCCCATGGACGACATGGTCTATCGCGAGGCCGACCGCAAGGCGATCCTAACAAACGACCTGCCCTGCATTGACGCCGCCGCTGCCGGTCGCATGCGCGAGGAAATTCTGGCCGCGCGCGACGAGCTCGACAGCATCGGCGGCATCGTGGAGTGCGGCATTTACGGGCTTCCCGTGGGCATCGGCGACCCCATGTTCGACGGCATCGAGAACCGCATCGCGCAAATCGCGTTTGGTATTCCCGCCGTAAAGGGCGTGGAGTTTGGCATGGGCTTTGCCGTGGCCGCCATGCGCGGCAGCGAGAACAACGATCCGTATCGCATCGATGCCGAGACCGGCGAGATCAAGGTCGAGTCCAATAACGCCGGCGGCATCCTGGGCGGTATTTCGACCGGCGCGCCCGTCATGTGGCGCATGGCCGTAAAGCCCACGCCCTCGATTGGCCGCGAGCAGCAGACTGTGGACATGGACGCCATGGAAAACGCCGAGCTCTCGGTCCACGGCCGTCACGATCCCTGCATCGTCCCGCGCGCCGTTCCCGTAGCCGAGGCAGCCGCCGCCCTCGCCATCTGGGATGCCCTCCTCGAGGACGCAGGGCAGCTTTAGTCCACCCACCCCAGGGGTAGTTAATTTGGGACGGGGCTTTTTTAGCTACCCCCCATATGCCTGTGAGCATTTGCCTCGGTGCCCATCGATTCACCGCCAGTCAAAGGGTAGCTAAAAAAGCCCCGTCCCAAATTAACTACCCTAGCCAACGATTCACGAAAGGGGCCTCCATGGACCTTGCCGATATTCGCCAGGCCATCGATGGTATCGACACCACCCTGCTCAACAGCTTTGTCGAGCGTATGGACATTGCCACCGAAGTCGCCAAATCCAAGATCGAGATGGGCAAGGCCGTCTTTGACCCCGCCCGCGAACGCTCCAAGCTCAACAATCTCGCCAGCCGCGCACCCGAGCGCTATGAGGCCCAGACCATCACTCTGTTCCGCCTCCTCATGAGCATGAGCAAGGCCGAGCAGCAGCGCTACATCAACGAGCTCAAGGGCATCACGGTGTCGCAAAAGGCCCGCGCCACGGCCGCAGCCTTTGACACGCCCTTCCCCCAGACGGCCAGCGTTGCCTGCCAGGGCGTGGAAGGCGCCTACAGCCAAATCGCCGCGTGCAAGCTCTTCGACGTGCCCGATATCGCCTTCTTTGAGACCTTTGAGGGCGTTATGCGCGCCGTACGCGACGGCTTTTGCGAGTTTGGCGTGCTACCCATCGAAAACTCCACCGCAGGCTCGGTCAACGCCGTCTACGACTTGCTCGCCCAGTTCGACTTCCATATCGTGCGCTCGCTGCGCCTCAAGATCGATCACAACCTGCTCGTCAAACCCGGCACCAAGCTCGCCGACGTGCGCGAGGTCTACAGCCACGGCCAAGCCATTGCCCAGTGCGCCGGCTTTATCGAGGGCCACGGCCTGCATGCCACCAAGTACCCCAACACCGCCATGTCGGCCGAGATGGTCGCCAACTCCGAGCGCACCGATGTCGCCGCCATCGCCTCGCGCAGCTGTGCCGCGCTGTATGGCCTCGAGATGCTGGAGCCCAATATCCAGGACTCAGACAACAACTACACGCGCTTTGTCGTCATCAGCCGCGAGCCGCGCGTCTACCCCGGCGCCAACCGTACCTCGCTCATGATCACCACGGCCAACGAGCCGGGTGCCCTCTATCGCGTGCTCGAGCGCTTCTATGCGCTCAACATCAACCTCATCAAGCTCGAGAGCCGTCCCATCCCCGGTCGTGACTTTGAGTTTATGTTCTACTTTGACCTGGACTGCCCCTTTGGCAGCAAGGCCCTCGACGACCTGCTCGATTCCATCGACGACGTGTGCGAGAGCTTCACCTACTTTGGCAGCTACACGGAGGTGCTCTAGATGACCGATACCGCCGCAACCCGCCCCTACGGCGTGCTGGGCCGCGTGCTGGGCCACAGCTACACCCCGACCATCTACAAAGAGCTCGCTGGGCTCGAGTACGCGCGTTTTGAGCGCGAGCCCGAGGATCTCGAGGCTTTTATGACGGGCGATGAATGGGAAGGCACTAACGTGACCATCCCCTACAAGCGTGCCGTCATGGAATACCTGGACGAGCTGAGCCCGCTGGCCGAGCGCATGGGCAACGTCAACACCATCACGCGCCTGCCCGATGGCCGCCTGCGCGGCGACAACACTGACTACTTTGGTTTTCAGTGTCTGGTCGAGGAGCTAGGCGTTGAAGTTGCCGACAAGAAGGTCCTTGTGCTCGGCGCCACCGGTGGCGCGGGCACTACGGCCAGCATGGTGCTCGGCGATGTGGGCGCCATCGTCGTACCCGTGGGTCGCACGAGCGAGGTCAATTACGACAACATCGCGCAGCAATCCGATGCCGCGCTGCTCGTCAACTGCACGCCTGCCGGCATGTTCCCCCACTGCCCCGACGCTCCCTGCACGCTCGAGGAGGGCGATCTGCTCACCTACGCGGGTTTT
>CABUAL010000257.1 GCA_902489515.1 uncultured Collinsella sp.
GATCGATATCAAGAAAAGCACCGGGCTTACCCATGGCACTTACGCCTCCTTCTTGGTCGAAGCAACAGAGCTGGAGGCGGTGGGCGCAGCACCCGCAGCACCACCCGCCACATCGAAGCGAGCGACATCCGCGGCACTCGCACGACCGGTCACAATGTCAAACGCCAGCTCCTCTGCCTGCGCATGTGTCTTGCCCACGGCCTCGGCCCCAGCGACAATCGCCAGCACGCGCTCGTACTCGGTCGGAATGACCTTCACAAAGTGCTTGCTCATCGTCTCAAAGCTGTAGAGCAGCTTGATGCCGCGTGGGCTCTGCGTTGCGTCCACGTGCTCCTGGATGAGCGCGCGAATCTGTGCCAGCTCGTCGGCCGTCGGGGCCTTGAGCTCAACGCTCTCGCGGTTCACGCGGGCATCGAGCGTGCCGTACTGGTCATAAACATAGGCCACGCCGCCCGTCATGCCGGCGGCGAAGTTCTGACCGACTTCGCCCAAGATAAGCGCCAGGCCACCCGTCATGTACTCGCAGCCGTGGTTGCCGCAGCCCTCGACCACCACGGTGGCGCCGGAGTTGCGCACGCCAAAGCGCTGACCAGCCAGGCCGTTAATGAAGCCGCGGCCGCTCGTGGCGCCAAAGAACGCAACGTTGCCCACGATGATGTTCTCGTCGAACTTGTAGGTTGCACGCGGGTTGGGGCGCACGGAGACCTCGCCGCCCGAAAGGCCCTTACCAAAGTAGTCGTTGGCGTCGCCGCACACGTTGAGCGTCACGCCGCGCGGCAGGAAGGCGCCAAAGCTCTGACCGGCCGAGCCATCGCAATCGATGGTGATGGAGCCGGCGGGCAGGCCCTCGGGATGTGCCTTGGTCACCGCATTGCCCAAGATGGTGCCAACGCAACGGTTGACGTTGGCGATGTCGGCATGGAAACGAATCGGACGCAGGTGCGCACGGGCATCGGCCGTATAGGGGACAAACAGCGTAGAGTCGAGCGTCTTGCCGAGCTCGCTGTCCGCAGCCATCTGGGGCAGGAAGTGACGGCCGTCGGCACCCGGGATGTGGGCACCAAACTCACAGGTCGCGCTCGCCAGCACGGGCGACAGATCGAGCAGGTTGGCCTTGCGGTTGCCCGGCACCTCAATCTGGCGCAGGCACTCGGGATGGCCGACCATCTCGTCGATGGTGCGGAAGCCCAGGCGTGCCATGACCTCGCGCAGCTGCTCGGCCGCAAAGAGCATAAAGTGCTCAACGTGTTCGGGCTTGCCGCGGAAGCCGTGACGCAGACGGCAGTTCTGCGTGGCGATGCCGGCCGGGCAGGTGTCCTGCTGACAGTCGCGCTGCATGAGGCAGCCCATGGAGATGAGCGGCATGGTCGCAAAGCCAAACTCCTCGGCACCCAGCAGGCAGGCGACGGCGACGTCGGTACCGTCCATGAGCTTGCCGTCGGCCTCGAGCACCACGCGCGAGCGCAGGCCGTTTTGCAGCAGCGTCTGCTGAGCCTCGGCAAGGCCGAGCTCCAGCGGCAGGCCGGCGTGCCAAATGGAATCGCGAGCAGCGGCACCGGAACCGCCGTTGTGGCCACTAATCAAGATCTTGTCGGCAGCACCCTTGGCAACACCGGTAGCGATGGTGCCGACGCCGGCCTCGCTGACCAGCTTGACCGACACGCGTGCGCCGGGGTTGGCGTTCTTAAGGTCAAAGATGAGCTCTGCCAGGTCCTCGATGGAGTAAATATCATGGTGCGGCGGAGGCGAGATCAGGCCGATGCCGGGCGTGGACTGACGGACCTCGGCGATCCAGGGATAGACCTTCTTGCCGGGCAGGTGACCGCCCTCGCCGGGCTTGGCGCCCTGTGCCATCTTGATCTGGATCTCGAAGGCGCTGCACAGATAGCGGCTCGTCACGCCAAAGCGCGCGCTTGCCACCTGCTTGATCGCAGAGTTCCTGGAGTCGCCGTTGGCCAGCGGGGTCTCGCGACGCGGGTCCTCGCCGCCCTCGCCGGAGTTGGAACGGCCGTGCAGGCGGTTCATGGCGATGGCCATGCACTCGTGCGCCTCTTTGCTGATGGAACCGTACGACATGGCGCCGGTGTTAAAGCGGCGGACAATGCTGAGCGCAGGCTCGACCTCGTCGAGCGGCACCGGGGTGCGGCCGCTGTCGTCAAAGTCCAGCAGGTCGCGCAGGCGTACGGCACGGCCGGTGCGGTGCAGGCGGGCGCTGTACTCCTTAAAGGTGTCGTAGCTGTCCTCGCGGCAGGCGGTCTGCAGCAGGTAGACGGTCTGCGGGTCGATAAGGTGATCCTCGCCGCCGAGCGGACGCCACTTGGTCAGACCCAGCGTAGGCAGCTGCTCAGGCGCGGGGCTCTTAAGGATGGCGAGCGCGGCGTCGTAGCGCTCGTTCTGCTCGCGCTCGACGTCCTCGACACCCATGCCGCCCACGCGGCTCACCGTGCCGGCAAAGTACTCGTTGACGAACTCGGTGGTAAAGCCCACGGCCTCGAAGATCTGCGCGGAGTGGTAGCTCTGCACCGTAGAGATGCCCATCTTGGACATGATGGAGACGATGCCTGCGGTCGCTGCCTTGTTGTAGTTGTCGATGCCCTGCTCGGCCGTCACGTCCAGGTCGCCGTGTGCCGCCAGATCGCGGATGCACGCATGCGCGTTGTACGGATAGATGCCGCTCGCGGA
>CABUAL010000258.1 GCA_902489515.1 uncultured Collinsella sp.
GGTCAAGACCAAGACCAAAAAGCTGCCGATCTTTATTACGGCACTCGCCGGCTGTGCCTGCGGCGCCCTGCTGGTCATTGCGCTCATTATGAGCGGCACGCTCGATATCGGCGGCGGCAAGAATGCCGTGACGGCGGGTGCTTCGGGTTCGTCGACGCAAAAGATCACGATCGACTCCGAGGACACCACGCTGGCCGAGGCCGTTTCTGCCAAGGCCCTGCCCTCCGTCGTTTCCATCACCGCCACTTCGAGCGGTAGCCAGAATGGCTCGCTTTCGCAGTCTGCCGACGAGTCGGATAGCTCGGGCAGTGTCGGTTCGGGCGTGGTGCTCGATACCGAGGGCCACATCCTCACCAACAACCACGTGGTCGATGGCTATGACCAGTACGTGGTGACCATGGACGACGGCACCACCTACGAGGCCGAGTTCGTGGGCAACGATGCTTCGAGCGACCTGGCCGTCATCAAGCTCAAGGACGCCGACGCCTCCAAGCTCACGCCGATCGAGATCGGCGACTCCTCCAAGCTCAACGTGGGCGAGTGGGTCATGGCGATCGGCTCGCCGTTCGGCAACGAGCAGTCTGTCTCCACGGGCATCGTGTCGGCGCTCTATCGTTCCACGGCCATGAGCTCTACCAGCGGTAACACCATCTACGCCAACATGATTCAGACCGATGCCGCCATCAACCCGGGCAACTCCGGCGGCGCGCTCGTCAACGACAACGGTGAGCTGGTGGGCATCAACTCGCTCATCGAGAGCTACTCGGGCTCCAGCTCGGGTGTTGGCTTTGCCATTCCGGTCAACTATGCCAAGAACATTGCCGACCAGATCATCGGCGGTAAGACGCCGGTGCACCCGTACCTGGGCGCCACGCTTTCGAGCGTCAATGCGCTCAATGCCCGTACCAACAAGCTGAGCACCGACAGCGGCGCGTACGTGGCGAGCGTCGTCGAGGACGGTCCCGCCGCCAAGGCTGGCATCCAAGAGGGCGATGTCATTACCAAGCTGGGCGACGACGAGATCACGAGCGCCGACGGCCTGATCATCGCGCTGCGCAGCCACGAGGTGGGCGAGAAGGTCGAGATCACGCTCATGCGCGGCAAGGAAGAGAAGAAGGTCACCGTCGAGCTGGGCTCCGATGAGGAGCTGCAGAACCAACAGCAGGACGACAGTTCGACCGACACCGGCAACGGCGGTATTACCGACGAGCAGCTGCGCCAGTACCTGGAGGAGCTGCTGGGCCAGCAGGGCCAGGGTCAGGGCTACGGCCAGGGTTACTAACGAGCCATTTCGCACATGCCGAAGCCAGAGGGGCTGTCCCATCAACGCGGGACAGCCCCTCTTTTCTTATTGATCCGTTGGGGACGGAGGAAAACGGATCACTTGGGGCTGACAAGAGGCCTGGTTCGTAATGGTCTGGACAGTTAGTTCAGATACGTATAAATCTGGGGCAGCTTGGGATGCGTTTTGAGCAATTTTTGATTGGGATGGGGCTCGAATGGGTGTTTGGAAGGGAGAGTGGGACGTTTACATGGTCTCAGGGAGCCCAAATTAGTTGAAACAGGGGTGTTCGTGCCTAATCCAGCTCTAGGATTTATACGTATCTGAACTAACTGTCCACCCCGGTCTAGCGGCTGCCGATTCGGTGCGGTTTGAGACCGCTATTCGGCCCCGTTGCGACCGGTGGTACTCTTGTATCCGTTTGAAATCGAGCGAAGGAGTGCCGCTATGGAGCAATCGAGCCTGTTTGGTGACGGCGTGGACATCGATACCGAAACGCCCACGAGCACGGATACCGCTGCATCGGCCGATGCCAGTGCCCAGGCGGCAGCGCGTGCGGCCGAGCTGCGCCACGAGCTCGATTACCACGCCTATCGCTACTACATGCTCGATGCGCCCGAGATCACGGACGCCGCCTTTGACAAAATGCTCGTTGAGCTGCAGGAAATCGAGGCGACCTACCCCGATTTGGTAACGCCCGACAGCTACACTCAGCGCGTGGGCGGGTACGTGAGCGAGCAGTTTACGCCGGTCACGCATATGGCGCGCATGTATTCCATGGACGATGCCATGGATCTGGACGAACTCGACGCATGGCTCCAGCGCACCGAGGATGCGCTTGGTGCCGGCAGCGTCACCTATACCTGCGAGCTTAAGATCGACGGTCTGGGCGTGGCCCTTACCTACCAAAACGGCACCTTCGTACGCGCAGCCACACGTGGCGATGGCACCACGGGCGAGGATGTGTCGCTCAATGTCCGCACCATCAAGGATGTGCCCATGCATCTGTCCGAGGCAGCGCTCACCCACATGGGCGCCGACCGCGAGCGTACCATCGAAGTGCGCGGTGAGGTCTACATGCCTAAGGGCAGCTTTGTTCGCCTGAATGAAGAGGCCGATGCCGAGGGCCGCGACCCCTTCGCCAACCCGCGCAACGCCGCCGCCGGCAGCCTGCGCCAAAAGGACCCCAAGGTCACAGCGCGCCGCGATCTCGCTACCTTCATCTATGCTATCGCCGATACCGATCCGCTGCACGTCCACAGCCAGCGCGAGTTCCTCGACTGGCTGCGTAGCGCTGGCTTTAGCGTCAACCCCAACGTGGCACGCTGCGCCACGCCCGCCGAGGTCCACGAGTTCTGCGCCCAGGCCCTCGAGCATCGCGGTGA
>CABUAL010000259.1 GCA_902489515.1 uncultured Collinsella sp.
CGCGATGTTTCAAGCCGGTCCCGTGGCGGGTGATCAGGTGTTTGAGGTCTTCGGCCCCTATATCCTGGCGCTCGTACTCGTTAACCTGGTGGGCCAAATCCTCTCCAAGCTGCAGGACTACACCGTCTACAAGCTCGAGATTGCGGGCAACTATCACCTGGCGCGCCTGTGCTTCGACACGCTCTCCAATCAATCCATGACATTTCACACCAGCCGCTTTGGCGGATCGCTCGTGAGCCAGACGAGCCGTTTTATGAGCGGCTATACGGGGCTGGTCGACGTGACGGTGTATTCGCTCATCCCCACCATCACCTCGGTCATCTGCACGGTGGCGGCGCTCGCCCCGGTGGTGCCGACGTTTACCGTGATCCTGGTGTGCATCATGGCCGTCTACATCGCGTTTGTCTGGCTTATGTACAAGCGCATCATGCCGCTTTCGGCCGCGACGTCCGCCGCGCAGAACAAGCTCTCGGGCGTGCTCTCCGACGCGGTCACGAACATCTTGGCCGTCAAGACCTGCGGGCGCGAGGACTTTGAACGCGATCTGTTCGACGCCGCCGATCGTGCCGCGCGCGACGCCGAGACGGTCTCGATGCACGCCATGATGCAGCGCAACTTTACGACCTCGGGCCTTATCGTCATCACCATGGCCGTGGTGAGTGTGTTCGTGGCGGGCGGCAACGCGTGGTTTGGCATCTCGGCCGGCTCGCTCGTCATGATCTTTACCTACACCTATAACCTCACCATGCGCCTGAACTACGTGAGTTCCATGATGCAGCGCATCAACCGCGCGCTCGGCGATGCGGCCGAGATGACGCGCGTGCTGGACGAGCCACGTTTGGTGGCAGACGACCCGGACGCCCCTGAGCTCAAAGTGACCGAGGGCGCGATTGATTTTGAGCACCTGAGCTTTGCGTACCGTGACGCTGCGGCGGGCGAGACCGTGTTCGATGACCTGACGCTTCATGTGGCGGCGGGCGGGCGATAGCCACGCGCTGACGCTGGCCGCCCGGGTAAGACGACGCTCACCAAATTGCTGCTGCGCCTAGACGATGTTCAGGGCGGTCGCGTGCTCGTGGACGGCCAGGACGTCTCGCGCTGCACGCAGCAGAGCCTGCGCCGCCAGGTTGCCTACGTGCCGCAGGAGGCGCTGCTGTTCCATCGCTCCATTCGCGAGAATATCGCCTACGGACGCCCCGACGCCACCGACGAGCAGATCCGCGAGGCGGCTCGCTTGGCTAATGCGACCGAGTTTATCGACCGCTTGCCCCGTGGCTTTGACACCATGGTGGGTGAGCGCGGCGTCAAGCTCTCGGGCGGCCAGCGTCAGCGCGTGGCTATCGCCCGCGCCATCCTAACCGACGCGCCGATTCTAGTGCTCGACGAGGCGACGTCTGCCTTGGACAGCGAGTCCGAGGCGCTGGTGCAGGAGGCGCTCGAGAACCTGATGCGCGGCCGCACCTCCATTGTGGTGGCACATCGCCTGTCCACCGTGGCGGCGCTCGACCGCATTGTGGTGCTGGCCGATGGCGAGATTGTCGAGGACGGCACGCATGCGCAGCTTGTCGAGGCGGGCCTCGGGGGAGCCTGTGGGGCCGTCAGACCGGTGCATTCTTGGAGGCGTAAGCGTCTCGGACGTGGGACAATTGTGCCCATAAGTTTATTGTGCCGTTGAGCCGAGGAGTCGTTATGCCACGCGAGACCAATGCCGCCAAGCGCGAGCGCGCCATCGAGGTGTGTGAGCGCCTCAACCGTCGCTATGGCCCGGTCGAGTGCTTTTTGGACCACGAGAATCCCTTCCGCCTGCTGATCGCGGTGCTGCTTTCGGCGCAAACGACCGATGCACAGGTCAACAAGGTGACGCCGCGGCTGTTTGCCCAGTGGCCCACGCCCGAGGCCATGGCCGGGGCGAGCGTGGCTGACGTGGCAGACACTATCAAGTCACTCGGCTTCTACAAGAGCAAAGCCAAGCATGCCGTCGAGGCCGCGCAGATGATCGTCGCCGACTATGGCGGCGAGGTGCCGGCCGACATGAAGGAGCTCGTGAAGCTGCCGGGCGTGGGACGCAAGACGGCGAACATCGTGCTCAACGTGGGGTATGGCATCGTGGAGGGCATTGCGGTGGACACGCACGTCAACCGCATTGCGCACCGCCTGATGCTGAGTCCCAAGACGCATGCCAAGGAGCCGCTCAAGACCGAGCAGGATCTGCTCAAGATTTTGCCGCACGAGTATTGGGAGTCGGTCAACCATCAGTGGATCACCTTTGGTCGCGAGATCTGCGATGCCCGCAAGCCCAAGTGTGACGAGTGTCCGCTGGCAGATTTGTGCCCCAGCGTGCGCGTAGCGGGGTAGGGCGGAACGCATCTTCGTCTGGCGTTTTTTGCGGGGCTGGGTTTGCCCTTGAGCCGGAGTCCTCTCCATGCGCTACCATGACAGGCAATGTATTTGACGTACGACCCGCCGAGCTTGCCCCGGCGGGCTTTTGGCGTTGCGATGCCGGAGGAACAGCATGCTCATTCACCGTATAGCCGCGCAGCTCTACACTGCCGAGGCGCTGCAGACCGTCGAGGTCGGACTCGATGCCGGCGAGGACGTGACGCTGGCCGTGTCGCAGTCGGGTCGCACGCTTATGGCGGCCGCCCAGT
>CABUAL010000260.1 GCA_902489515.1 uncultured Collinsella sp.
CGCCGCTCGGGATGCTGCGGCGACCGCCGAGTCTGCAACCGCTGCCGACGCGTCCGTCCAGGATGCTACGACTTCCGAGGCCGTTTCTGCTGATGTCGAGCCCGCCGACGTCCGCCCTGGTCGCAGCCATCGTACTGCTGCTAAGCGCACGTCCAAGGCCAAGGCTGCCAAGAAGGGTGCGTCCGAGGATTCCGCCGAGACGACCGCCGATGCATCGATTGATGCCGCCGAGCCCCAGGACGTCGAACAGCCTGTGTCCGAAAAGCCCAAGCGTGGTCGTAAGAAGTCCGCTAAGGCCAAGGCGTCCGAGCAGCGGGCTGATGTCGAAGCGCAGGTCGATTCCGGCGCCGAGGCCAATGACGCCGCTGCGGCCAATGCCGACGCCGCCGCAACCGATGGCGCCGCGCCCGCCGAGGCCGAAGACGGCGCTCGCCCCAACCGTCGCCAGCACAAGCGCAACGAGGAGCGCAACGAGCGCAAGGACGAGCGCAACAACGACCGTCGCAACCGCCAGCGCGATCGCAAACAGCGCAACAAGGAGCGCAACGCCGCCCCCACCGAGCCCACGCTTTCGCGCGAGGAGCTCGCTGCCATGAAGGTCGCCGAACTGCGCGAGAAGGCCAAGGGGTTCGAGATCGAGACGACCGGCAAGAAGAAAGCCGAGCTCGTCGAGGAGATCTACGTCACCGCCGCGAAGGCCGAGGGCTTCCGCGACATCAAGGGCATTCTGCAGATTCGCCCGGACAGCTCCGGCATCATCCACGCCCATGGCTACATGAAGTCCAACGACGACGCCTTCGTGCCCGCCTACCTCATCCGCTCCGCGCGCCTGCGCACGGGCGACGTCATCGAGGGCTCGCTGCGCCCTTCGCGCGGCGGCGACAAGCGCGCCGGCCTCGCCAAAATCACGACCGTCAACGGTCTGGATCCCGAGCAGATTCGCAATCGCCCCAAGTTTGGTGACCTCACCCCGGTCTATCCCAACGAGCCGCTGCGCATGGAGCACGGCAAGGACTCCATTACCGGTCGCGCCATCGACATCGTGTCGCCGATCGGCAAGGGTCAGCGTGGCCTGATCGTGTCCCCGCCTAAGGCCGGCAAGACCACGATCCTCAAGAAGATCTGCCAGTCTATCTCGATTAACAACCCCGAGGTACACCTCATCTGCCTGCTCGTCGACGAGCGCCCCGAAGAGGTCACCGATATGCAGCGTTCCATCAAGGGCGAGGTTGTGGCGTCGACCTTCGATATGCCCGCCGACAACCACACTCGTGTGGCAGAGCTCGTCATCGAGCGCGCCAAGCGCATCGTGGAGCTGGGTGGCGACGTCGTGGTGGTGCTCGACTCCATCACGCGTCTTGCCCGCGCCTACAACTTGGCGGCGCCCGCCTCGGGCCGCATCCTTTCGGGCGGCGTCGATTCGGCGGCCCTGTATCCGCCCAAGCGCTTCCTGGGCGCAGCCCGTAATATCGAGAACGGTGGCTCGCTCACCATCCTGGCCTCTGCCCTCATCGACACCGGTTCCAAGATGGACGAAGTCATCTTTGAGGAGTTCAAGGGCACCGGCAACATGGAGCTTAAGCTCGACCGCGATCTTGCCGACCGTCGTATCTTCCCGGCCATTGACCCCGTTGCCTCCGGTACGCGCAACGAGGATCTGCTGGTCGACGAGCAGATGCGCCCGTTTGTCTTTGGCCTGCGTCGCATTCTTGCCGGCATGAACAACACCGAGCGCGCAGCCGCATCGTTTATCAAGGGCCTTAAGGGCACCAACACCAACCAGGAGTTCCTGGTGCGTTCGGCCAAAAAGCACAGCGACTACGAGCAGACGTTCTAGGTTGTCATCCACACGCAGCGATAGCCATCAATGCGATAAAGGGTCGGGGCTTTGAGCCTCGGCCCTTTTCCATATCGCCGCTCCGCGCTTATTTTTAACCATAAGACCGACGAGCAGCAGGTTTCCCGTTTCAATCCGACATCGTCGCTTGCAATCGACGGGGCGGTTTCGCATAATAGCTTTTAAGCTTCGCGACGGAAAACGCAGATGAAACGAACCATATACCGTTGCTTTGGGGCATAGCCCCGCTTCATCTTCTCTCGCGCAGCCAACTGAATGATGCGATTTGGGTGCTGGAAGATGGGGAGAGCTCATGGCTTCTTCTGATGCAACACAACGAGCAGTCCTTGCCGGACTTTCGTGCGGGATCGGCCTTGCCGCTCCCGTGGTTATGTATGCCGCGACGCTACCGTTTTCGTCTGTGAACGAGACGGTCGTGGCGGGTGCGGTTCCCTTCGCCGTGGGCGCGGTGGCGGGCGTGGGTATCTATGCCGCCTCGCTGGGTATCTCCGAGTATCGTGCGCAGCGTGAAGAGCGTCTGTTCCAGCCCGATGCCATGGGCGGTGCCGCCAATCTCAATCAGCATCAAAGCGAGTTCAAGACCGCCTCGATTCCAGCTCAGCAGCAGGATGCGACTCCTTACGCTGCGGCTTCTGCTTCTCAGGCTCGGGCGGAGCAGTCTACCTCGGCATTCCTTTCCGGCCTGACTGGTGCGTTCCAGCGCCGTCATGCCGATGATGGTGTCCCTACCATCGCTCGAGCCGCAGATGCTATGGACGAAGACGAGGCTTGGTCTAT
>CABUAL010000261.1 GCA_902489515.1 uncultured Collinsella sp.
CGAATGTCGGTGTTCTGGTACTTGTAGGGGCCGACGGCATGCGTACAGGCGCGCTCGAGCACCGGGCCGCACAGCGACGCGTAGGCGCCGGTATCAAAGTTGATCTCGCAATCCAGGCCGGTAAAGTTGCCCTCGGCGTCGCAGCCCAGTGTAAAGGTGCCGTCCATGGCGTGACGCTTGGGATGGAAAGCGAGCGACTCGGCACGCGTGAGCTTACACTTCACAGGACGCTGGAACTTATATGCGGCGAGCGCGGCCAAGTGCTGGATGGACACGTCCTCCTTGCCGCCAAAGCCGCCACCCACGAGCATGGTCTCGACGACCACGCGCTCGGGCTCGCTATCCCAGCCAAACATGTGGGCACACTCTTTGCGCGTGTCGTAGGCGCCCTGGTCGGTCGACTGCACCTTGACGCCATTCTTGTACGGGAAGGCAACGGCGCACTCGGGCTCCAAGAAGGCATGCTCGGTAAAGGGCGTGGTAAAGCGCTGCGTCACGGTAAACGCGCTCTCTGCCAGCGCCTTGGCGGCGTCACCGCGCGTCACGTGACGGCTCTGGCACACGTTGTCCTTGAGCTCCACCGTGTTGCCAAAGGCAAAGAAGCTGTCGTGCAGGCGCGGGGCGCCGGCAGACCTGGCCTCGGCGATGTTGCGCACGGGCTCCAGCGGCTCGTAATCGATCTTTACGAGCTTCTTGGCCTTCTCGAGCGTCGCCTCGTCCTCGGCAACCACCAGCACGATGGCATCGCCCACGCAGCGGGTGATGTCGCCCTGGGCGATCATGACGTCCCAGTCCTGGATAAGGTGGCCGACCTGGTTGACCGGCACGTCCTCGGCGCGCAGGATGCCCACCACGCCGGGCAGGGCCTCGGCCTTGGAAGTATCGATGGAGAGCACACGGGCGCGCGGGTACTTGGAGCGCACGGCGCTGGCATAGGTCAGACCCGGCTGATCGAGCTCGTCGATGTCGTCGGGATACTTGCCCTCGCCGAGCACCTTCTTGCGCACGTCGATGCGGAAGGCGCGCTTGCCCACGCCGTAGTCGTCGCCGCGCTCCAAATCCTCGTCGATCTGCTTTTCGCCACGGAGCACCGCAGCTGCCAGCGAAATGCCCTCGATAATCTTTTTGTAGCCGGTGCAGCGGCAGACATTGCCACGGATGGCGTACTTGATCTGCTCCTCGGTGGGCTCGGGGTCCTCGGCGATCAGCGCTGCACCCGCCATGACCATGCCGGGGATGCAAAAACCGCACTGCACGGCGCCCACGGCGCCAAAGGCGTACACAAAGGCCTCGCGCACGTCCTCGGGCAGGCCCTCGACGGTCACGATGTTACGGCCGGCGGCAAGAGCAGTGGTCAGTACGCACGCCTTGACGGCCGCACCGTCCACATGGATGGTGCAGGTGCCGCAGGCACCCTCGGAGCAGCCGTCCTTGGCGGAGTGAATGTGCAGGTCGTCGCGCAGATAGCGCAGCAGTGGTTTATTCTCCGTCGTCGTGTGCTCGACACCGTTAACGGTAAAAGTGAATTCCTGTGCCATGGTGATTCCCTTCTACACGCCGGCGGCGATGCCGGTGCGGTCGTGGATGGCGCCATGCGGGCAGACGACGGCGCACATGCCGCACGACAGGCAGTCCACGCCGTCGATATGGGCGCAGTTGTCCTCGATGCGGATAGCGCCGGCAGGGCACTTTTTGGCGCACATACCGCAACCGATACAGCTCGTGTCGCAGACCTTGCGCGCAATGGCACCCTTATCGGTGTTGTTGCAGCGCACCAGAATGTTCTGGTAGCCGGGGACGAAGGCAATCACGCGCTGCGGGCACGCCACGCCGCACAGGCCACAGCCCGTGCACTTGGAGCGGTCCACGCGGGCGATGCCATCGACCAGCGCAATGGCGCCGTGGGGGCAGGCCGTGACGCAGGCGCCACAGCCAATGCAGCCTTCGCTGCAGCGGGCATCGCCGCCTGCGGAGGCGCAACCGCTTCCGCAGGCAACGTAGGCCACGTTATGTTGAATGGATTTGGCCATAAGAGACTCGCCTATTTCTTAAGAAGGTACGAATAGTTGTCGCGCACAGCCCTGATGGTCAGGCGGACGGCCTCGGGAAGACCGGTGTTGACGGCATCGACCGAGACGGTGCGGACCGTGCCGGCGACGCGAACCTTAAAGTGGTCCTCGTCCACGGCCAGGAAGCCCTCGTTCTCGGAGTTCTCCATGTCCTCCTCGCTCCAGAACAGGGTGAGCTTGTCCTTGTAGGGACGACCCTCCTGGTAAGGGCAGAACACGGCGCAGTTGCCGCACTCGTTGCACATGCCGTCGACATGGACGACCTGATGCTTGGCCAGGCCCGGCACCTTAATTGCCACGTTGGCGCGGTTGGGGCACACGTCGCAGCAGACCTCGCACACCGAGCCGCAGCCCAGGCAGCGGGTCTTGGTGCAGTTGCGCTTGTCGCGGCACAGCGACCCCTTGCGCTCGTAGCAGGTGTCCTCGCGGCCGGCCTGAGCATTCTGGTCGGCGTACTTGTTAAAGTCCACGCCGGCGATGGCACGGGCAACCTCGGCGGCGTCGGCAATAGCCTCAACCACGGTGGCAGGACCGCGACGGCAG
>CABUAL010000262.1 GCA_902489515.1 uncultured Collinsella sp.
AAAAACGTACCAGCTGGAACTTGCCGGGGTTGTTTGCGCGAAAAACGCGCTGGGATGAACTCAACCGAGCGCAACGCCATTGCGAAATCCTCCGCGCCCTTGCGATCATCCATCCCGATTGGACGTTCTGCTCGTTTTCGGCAGCTTGCCTGCTGGGGCTCGAGGTCTCGTGGCGACACCTGAACGTCGTGCATGTTTGCAGCTCGACAAAGCCGTCGGCTCGTCCGGGCGCACATATTCAGCGACACCAGATTGAGCCGGCCGGAGCAATACGCAGAGCCGGCATATCGGTAACGCCGCCCATCCAAACGGCCACAGATTGCCTGCTGCAAACTGGTTTTGCCGACGGCATGCCCATTGCCGATTCGGCGATCTCAAAGCTCGGCCTTGCGCGGGAACAGCTGATGGAGGCCGTTGAGCAACGAGCGACTGCCCGCAATGGTCGCGCGATTCGTACGGCTCTCACAACGCTTCGATATGCCGACGCCCGCGCCGAGAGCGGCGGGGAATCGGTCGCCCGAGCCGTCATGATCGAGACGGGCTTTGCGCCCGACTGGCTTCAATACGAGTTGACGGACCCCTTCGATTCGGCCAAGCCCATACGAACGGACTTTGCCTGGGAGCGCCAGGCGCGGGAACTCACGCTGGGCGAGCTCGACGGGCTCATCAAATATACCGACCAAACCATGCTGGCCGGACGCACCACCGCCGAAGCGCTCGTTGCCGAACGACAGCGCGAAGCGCACCTATCGCTCTACGGTCACCCTCTGCTGCGCTTTACCATGAACGAGGTCCGCTCGGCAGGAATGCTCGCCAAAAAGCTGCAGACAGCAGGCATCCGGCAGACCGTGCTGCCGACATGGCTCAACGAGGTGGACCTGTAGGAGCTGCTAGGCCACGCATCGCCGAATCGCATCCCCCCTATCTGGGCCGCGTTTTCCCAACGGCCACGCTGGCGGAAAGCGCGTCCCAGTTCGGACACTCAAAACGGGATGCACTTTCCGTATGGCGGGCCTAGCGGAAAGCGTGTCCCGGAATCCAGCCTCGGAACGGGACAGGCTTTCCGGTTGAGTCCTTCAGCGGAAACCGCATCCCGGAATAAACGCTCAAACTGGGATGCACTTTCCAAACGGCCGGCCAGCGGAAAACACATCCCATTCTGAGGCACGATTCCGGGACGCAGTTTCCGCATGCGGCCCCGTTGGGAAAGTTAATCCCGTTCCGAGGCTGGATTCCGGGACGCAGCTTCCGCATGCGGAGGCGCTCCAAACAAAAGGCCCCGGCTCGCGATGGAGCTGGGGCCAAAGGCGCAGCATATGCAGTTGGTGTTGAGCGCGAACAGCCCGTCAGCAATGCTGTCCGCACCCTACCCTACCCGCGGCGACGGGCGCGGCTGTAGGGCGTATCCACCATGGGCAGATCTGGACGCAGCTTGCCGTCAAACGCGCGGTAAGCGTTCTGCACGGCGGGCGCCGTGGGAATCGTTGCGATCTCGCCGATGCCCTTGCCACCGTATGCCACAGGCAGCAGCTCGTCCTTCTCCACGTAGATGGCGTGGATATCCGGAATCTCGGGCGCACGGAACAGCCCGAGCGTACCGTACCTTGCCTGGGGTACGCAGTCCTTGAGCGGCCAGTCCTCGGTAAGCGCATAGCCCATACCCATGAGCACGCCGCCTTCGATCTGGCCCTGGATGGAGATGGGGTTGACCACCTTGCCGGAATCGTGCGCGGCATAGACCTCGCTCACGCGGCCGTCATCATCCAAAATGACCACATGTGTGGCAAAGCCGTAGCAGATGTGGCTCTTGGGGTTGGGAACATCCGCACCCAGCTTGTCGGTCGGCTCCAAGTACACGTAGCCAAACTCGCATCCCTCGAGTGCCTTGATGGCGGCCGCGGGATCCTGAGGATGCATACCCTGGCCGGCGACGAGCTCCTGCGTGTGCAGCTGATAGGCGTGACCGTCGTCGTACTCGATCTTGACGCCGTCGCCATGCGCGCTCACGGGAGCATCGGGCGCGGGCTTGCCGGCCTCGATGTCAAGCATGGCATCGCGCAGCAGGAAGGCGGCGCCGCGCACGGCCTCGCCGGTCACGACCGTCTGACGCGAACCAGACGTGGTGCCGGAGTCGGGAGCGTTCTCGGTGGAGCACTCGCCGTTGGCGATGCAGCGAAGCGGCAGGCCGCATGCCTCGGCAACGTCCTGCAAAAAGACGGTGTTGCAGCCCTGGCCGATGTCGGACGTGGCGGCATAGACCACGGCACGGCCATCCTCGATGCGAATCTTGCAGCGGCCGGCATCGGGCAGGCCCACGCCCACGCCGGCGTTCTTCATGGCGCAGGCGATACCGGCGTGTCCGGGATGCGCGTAGTAGGCATCCTTGACCTCGAGCAGCGTCTCCTTCAGTGCCGTGGAGCAATCGGCAATCTGGCCGTTGGGCAAAACCTCGCCCGGCTCGATGGCGTTACGGTAGCGGATCTCCCACGGATCCAGGCCGACCTTCTCGGCCAGCAGGTCGATCAGGCTCTCGAGCGCAAACTCGGACTGGCAAACGCCAAAGCCGCGGTACGCACCGGCGGG